>WLNX01000052.1 GCA_009699565.1 Actinomycetota bacterium
CGTCCCCGTGAGAGCCCGCGAGCTCATCGCAGAGGCTTGACACGTTCACCTCTGCAGGTGGCCCGCCTCCGGCTGCCTCAACCAGCGACTCGATCGCGTCAAGGGCCCGGTAGCCAAGATCTACCGTCTCGCTGTCGAACTTTCCGCGCGCGGCTGCTCCGCTGAGCAGCGTTTCCAGCGCGTGCGAGATGCGGTCTACCGGCTCAAGTTCGACGGCGCGCGCTCCACCCTTGAGGCTGTGGGCGGCGCGCATCATCTCTTCAACGCGGCCTGCGCCGACGGCGGCCGCCGTATCGGCTTCCAGCGCGACCAGCCCTGCCGAGAGCGTGTCCAGTTCGTCACGCGCCTCGCCGGCAAAGATCGCCAGTAGTTCGCGCTGCAGCTCTGCGTCGGGGCGGAAGGCCTTGCTCACGTGGCCGCCTGCAGCCGCGGGTCTTCGAGCAGCAGCGTTGTGTCGATTACGCGCGGCTCGCCTGGAGGCGCGGGTTGTAGCCACTCGGGGTCATCCGGCGCCCGGTCGTCAGGCAGATCGTCGGCGGCGGGCAAGTTTCGCGGGCCGCTGATCCCGTCGCAGAGCACCCCGTACTCAAGTCCGGCTCCGTGGACGGCAACGAGCAGGCCGTCTACTGTCGGCTCGCCGCTGAGCATGAAACCGAGGTCGACCACCCCGATCAGGTTGCCGCGCAGATTGGCAACGCCGGCCCATTCACGGCCCGCAGCCGGGAGCGGCGCGATGTGCGCGTCGGCAACAATCTGAATCAGGTCGTCCTGCCGCAGCGCCCGTCCCTCGGGCAGAAGCTCCAGCAGCTTCGCCTCGTCGCCGGCCACCAGCTCACTCGTTGGTCAGCGTCGCAGCGAGCTCGCGCAGACGCTCGGCTAGGCGGTCAAGTTCGGCGGCCGACTTGGAAGACTCGTGCGATTCGCTGCGCAGCTCCTCGGCGCGCTCGGATGCGATCGCAGTCGCGTCGACGATCTTCCCAAGCGTTTCAACTTGGTCTGGCGCAGCGTCCGCAATGCCGCGGGTCGCATCTTCGGCGTCTTTGTTTGCCGCTGCCAGCTCGTCGATAGTTGCGGCTGCGCGCTCGGCTCTCTCGCGGCCCATCCGCACGGAAGCGATCCCCTGCTCAGATGAACGCTCGGCGTCGCGCGTAGCCTTGTCGATCTCGCCAAGGATCGAACGGATCTGCGCGGTTGCACGCTTTGACCGTTCAGCGAGCATCCGGACCTCTTCGGCGACGACCGCAAACCCTGCTCCCTGCTCGCCTGCCTTGGCCGCTTCGATCGTCGCGTTGAAGGCCAGCAGGTTCGACTGGTCGGCGATGCTCGAGACGGTCTGGACGATCTCACCGATTTGAGCGGTCTGCGTTGCCAGATTTGAGATCTCCTTCGAGATGCCGCTGACGCGGTCGTCGATCTCGGCCATCGTGCTGTCCACTTCGGAGGCGGCGCGGCGACCGTCCTCGCCTGCACTGGACGCCCTTCCCGCTTGGGCGGCGACGGTGGCGGCCCGCTCGGCAATGCGGCTGCTGGTGTCGCGCATTTCTGCAACGAGATCGCTCATCTGTTCCATCGCTGTGAGCTGCTCCTCCGCGCGCGTCTCTGTCAGGCGTGCGCGTTCCTGGCTCGCTTCGGCGCTCTTCTGCATCGCCTTCGCTCCGTCTTCGACTTCGACCGAGCTTTCGCGCAGCCGCTCAGCCCGGCGCGTGAGCGCGCGGCTCACGATCAGGGCAATCAGGCTTGCCAACAGGGCCACGAGGACCGTTGAGACGATCAGGAAGTTGCGAAGGCGGGCCACGTCACGGAGCGCATCGTTTGTCGGCTGCGTCACGACTGCCGTCCAGTCGAGTCTCGGCGTGCCGATGCTGGGATCCATCGGCGCATAGCCCGCGATGACGTTGTCGGGAACAATGTTGCTCTTTGGAACCTCGGTGTCGTAGCCCGCGGTCTGCGCGTTGACGATCTCCTTCACGAGCGGGTCTCGGGTCAGATTGGCGTCGAGGTCGATCTTGCCGCCCGGGGCTAGCAGCAGGCGCCCCTGCTTGTCGATGATGTAGCCGCCCTGTCCGGCGCTTTGTGATCGCGAGGCGTGGGCTCCAAGCATTGTTTCGCGAAGAGACGAGAAGGCGGTCCAGTTCAGGAACACGGCGACGACGCCGATCGGGCGGTTGCCCCTCATCACCGCCATGGCGCTAACCGGAGTCGGCGGCGCACTGTTGTTGCCTTCGAGGCGACCAATAAACGGACGCCGCTCGACGGTTTGAGTCACCGCGTTGGCGCGCCCGTCCCTGGCGTTGCGGAGCGCAATCTCAAACCAGCTCGGCTTGCCGATCGACTTGCCGACGAAGTTCTTAAACGGAATCAGCCTCGTGGCCTCCGGCGGCCTGCGGGCGATTGCCACAACTCGTCCGTCAACTCCGAGCAGTACAGCCTGCCGGTAGACAGGGTCGTAGGTCTCGACTTCGCTGGTGAGGCGGTTGGCCGCACGGTCGGACTGCATCGTCTCGATCCGTTCGCTGGTTGCCAGCGAACCGGTCTCCTGATCGGTTCGCTTCAGTTCGGTCTCAATCTCAACAATTGCGCTGATCGCCTCCGACCTGACAGCACGGCCCGCGTCTCCGGTGACAATGCTCGTCGTCTGGAACTGCGCGAACACGGCCACGACAAGGGTCGGGACTACGGCGATGCCAACCAACAGCCAAGGAAGGCGCCTGCGCGAAGTGAGCCAGCGCGTGCGGCGCGCGTCGTCACTCGCCGCCTGGCGCTGCTTCACGACCTCTGCCTCCTCATCAGCCATCAGGGGGAAACTATCAGCGAACGGCGGTCTGCATCACGCTTCATCAAACGACCAGACTCCCAGCGGCTGGTCGCGCCCGCGGATGTCCACCTCGTCAACGAAAACAAGGTCTTCGGGAGGGCTGATCAGCATCTCTTTCGTCGACTGGGAGCAGTAGAGCTGATGCGCGGTTCCCTTTGTCATCCCTTCAAGCCGCGCTGCGGTGTTGGTGGTGTCGCCGAGAGCCGTGTACTCAAGGCGCCTCTCCGAGCCGACGTTGCCCGAGATCACGCCCCCGCTGTTCAGGCCGATGCCCATTCGGAAGCCTTCGCCGAGGCCCTGCTCCTTCATCCAGTCGCTGAAGCGGGGAAGGTGGACATCGAGCATCGCCCGCGCTGCACGCAGCGCGCGGTCGGCGTGATCCTCCTGCTCCAGTGGCGCGCCAAAGACGGCCATGATGCCGTCGCCCATGTAGGCGACGATCGTGCCTTCCTCCTCGAGGATCGCCTCCGACATCTCCCCGAGGTACTTGTTGACCACGTCGATCACCTGCTCGGGCTTCTGATGCTCCGAGAACTGCGTGAACCCGCGCAGGTCGGTGAACATCACTGTCGCCGTGCGGTCGACTCCGCCAAGCTTCACCCCGTCGTCGCTGCGGGTGATGATCTGCTCGGCGACCGACTCGGGGACGAAGCGGCGGAAGGCATCCTTCAGCTTGCCGTAGAGGTGCTCGATCTCGGCCTGCTGCTCGGTGATCGTGCGGTGCAGAGCCGTCACGCGCTCGGCAGCGATCAGGCGGGTTGAGAGCGCGACCTGATCGAGCGGCTTGATCAGGTAGTCGTCGGCGCCCCCCTGCATCCCGTCGATGACTTCCTCGGAGGTGTCGAGCGCCGTCAGCAGGACGACGTAGATGTAGCGGCCCGAGAGTTCGCTGCGAATCTTCGAGCAGAGCTCGTCGCCGCTCATCCCCGGCATCATCCGGTCGGTGATGCAAACGTCAATCGTGTCGTCTTCCTGGATCAGCGCCCACGCTTCAAGGCCGTCCTCGGCGGTGAGCGGTTCATGGCCAAGCGCCGCCACCGACCGCTCAAGCAGCAGTCGCCATGTGGGGGAGTCGCTGGCGCAGAGAACCCGCATCGCGTCGAGCCTATCGCGGCCCCGCTAAAGAGCGGGAGGTGATCAGACCGCCACGGGGATCGTGCGGTACTGGTTTAGGAAGGTTGAGCTGAGCCGCGTCGGCTGACCGTCGATCGCCATGTCGGGGAAGCGGCGCAGCGTCTCCTCGAGCCAGATCTTCATTTCAAGCCGCGCCAATCCGGCGCCGAGGCAGAAGTGGCGACCGCCGCCACCGAAGCCTTGGTGCTCATTGGGATCGCGAGCGATGTTGAAGTGGTGCGGATCGCTGAAGACGCTGTCGTCACGGTTGCCCGAGACGTACCACATCAGAACCTTGTCCCCGGCGGCGATCGGCTGCCCTGCGATCTCGGTGTCCTTTGTGGCCGTCCGGCGCATGTAGGCAAACGCCGGGTGGTAGCGGACAAACTCCTCAACCGCCTGCTCGGGCGGCACCGTCCCGCTCTTCATCAGCTCCATCTGTGCCGGGTCCTCGAGCAGGCTCAGGTAGCCGGAGCAGAAGGTCGCGCGGGTCGAGTCGTTGCCGGCGACCATCAGCAGGAACCAGAACATGCAGATCTCTTCGGCCGTCAGTTTCTCGCCGTCAACTTCTGCGTCGAGCAGGGCGCTGGTGAGGTCGTCCTGGCGCTCTGCGCCGCGGGCTTCGACGAGGTTCCAGACGTACTCAAAGACCTCTTTGAGGGCGACCCACGTGTCCTCCATGTCGCCAACGACGCGCGGGTCCTCGAACGCCGTAGTGCGGTTGGTCCAGTCGACCAACTTGTCGGCGTCCTCGCGGGGCGCGCCGAGCATGTCTCCGATCACCATTGCCGGGACGTAGACGCCGACATCTTGGACGAGGTCGATTTTGCCGTCGGGGTGGCGCTCAAGAGCGTTGTCATATACGAGGTTGACGATCTCGCGGATGCGGTCGGCGTGATCGAGCGAGCGCTTGGGGGTGAATGCCTTCTGAACCAGCGCCTTGAGCCGGTCGTGGCGGGGCGGGTCTTGGGCGATCAGCATCATCCGCATGAAATAGAGCGGTTCGCTTGGCGCGTCGTCTGGAATCTGGTCGTCCGGCATGAACTGGTTTACGGCGAGGATCCCGCCAAGTTCGGAAGAGAAGGTCTCAAAGTCGCGGCCGACGGAGGCGATCTCCTCGAAGCGGGTTACCGACCAGAAACCTTCCTCGTGGGCAAACCCTTCCAGCGGGCTCCAGTGGACTGGCTGCTCATTGCGCAGACGCTCAAACACCTCGTGGGGCGGCCCTTGTTCCCAGAGCGAAAGGTCGCTCAGGTCAATCTGGCCCAGGTCGTTGCCGGCGGTGGTTGTCATCGTTAGCGCTCCAGAGGGAGGATTTGACAGGGTGTCAAGTCTGGACTTTAGCGGATTAACCGGCGAGCGTCCAGCCCCGGCCGCGTATCGTGTGACGGGTGTTGGGTGCCGCACTTGCAACGATCGCTATGGCCGCCGGCGGCAACGCTGCGGCGGCGGAGCGTCCGCCGATTGCCTGGAATGCGATTCCATACCCGACAAAGCGCAAGCGCGAAATGGCCGCCTACTCCAAGCGCCACTACGGGTTCAGTCGCTACGGGCTGCACAACCCCAAGGTGATCGTCGAGCACCTGACCGAGTCGTCAACCTACGGCCCAATTTGGACGATGTTCTCTCAGGACGTCGCCGACAGCGAGCTGCACGAGTTGCCCGGCGTTTGCTCGCACTTCGTGATCGATCAGAACGGCAAGATCCACCAGCTCGTGCCCCTGCGTCTGATGTGCCGTCACACAGTTGGCCTCAACTGGACGGCGATCGGCATTGAGCACGTCGGCTACAAGCCATCGGACGTGCTCGGGCGCTCAAAGGTCAGGCAAGCTTCGCTGCGGCTCACCAACTGGCTTCGCTGTCGCTCCGGGATTGCGATCAAGAACGTGATTGGTCACAACGAAAGCCTCAAGTCGCCCTACCACCACGAGCGCGTCAAGCGGCTGCGCGGGCAGACCCATGACGACTTTCCGACAAGTTCAATGGGCTCCTACCGGGCGGCGCTTCGCAAGATGTCGTGCTGAGCGCCGACAGCGTCACATTCCTTGGCCACTCGACCGTTCTGATCGAGGACGGCGGTGCGCGGCTGCTGACCGACCCGATGCTTCGCGGGCGGATCGGTCACCTGCGCCGCCACGGCCCGCCGGCGAGCGCCGAGCACTGGGACGGCCTCGACGCGGTGCTGATATCGCACCTTCACCATGACCACTTCGATCCCCGGTCTCTTCGGATGATCTCTCCCGGCACGAGGGTTGTCGTTCCTGAGGGGGCTGGCAGAAGGGTCAGGAAGCTCGGCTTTGAGAATGTTGACGAGGTTGTCGTGGGGGACACCTTCTCCGTCCGCAACTCCAATATCGAGGTTGTATATGCCGATCACGCGCCCGGGCGCGGCCCACGCAGTCGGGAGCAGGCGATCCCGGTTGGGTATGTAGTCAACGGCGGCCGCCGGATCTACTTTGCCGGCGACACCGACATCTTTGACCAGATGGAGGAGATCGGCAGCGTGCCAGTGGATCTAGCCCTGATTCCGGTCTGGGGCTGGGGGCCTACTCTCGGCGAAGGCCATCTTGACCCGTTGGCCGCTGCCAATGCGCTGAAGCTGCTCGGCGCGAAGGTCGCGGTGCCGATCCACTGGGGAACGCTCTACCCGTTCGGCGTCGAGCGGGTACGTCCGCGAGCGCTGGTCGATCCTCCGCACCTCTTCAAGCGCTACGCCAGCGAACTGGCTCCCGGCAGCGAGGTGCGGATACTTGCGCCCGGCGAGAAGCTGGCTTTGGGTTAGAGGCGCTTCGAAGGCTTCATCGCCGCAAACACCCAGGCGAGGAAGACGAGCTGGAACGGCAGTCGCGCGTAGAGGGCGGGGCGGGGGATACCGGGGAAGCGGTCGGCGTTGAGGGCCATCTCAACGTTGGCCGGGAATACGCCGAGCAAGGTCAGGACTGCAAGCACGCCGCCGGCCCGCCGTATTCGCGGGTCGGGGCACGCCAGCGCTGCGCCTGCGGCAATCTCGGCAACCCCGCTCGCGTAGATCAGCGGATCATGTGCGGGCAGCCACTTCGGCATCATCGGCCGGTAGAAGCCCGGCCTCACGAAATGCATCGCTCCGGCAAAGATCAGGAAGGGGCCGCAGAGAAGTCGGATCAGTCTCATCGCGCGGAGCCTATGCGAGCGGCGGCGTCGGCAGCGTGAAGGTCTGTTCACCGATCGCGATCACCGGCGGTTCGGTTCCATCGGCGCGCGCGGTGATCGACAGCGGGTTGGCGGGACTGTTGGTCTCAAAGACGGCCATCGCGACGTTGCGCCCGCCAAGGACGCCGGCTAGCTCGGTCACGCCATCGACGAGGTACTCAAGGCCGCCTATTGTGCCCGCCACCTCGCCGCTCTCGGGATCCACTTGGAACGGGGGAAGAGGTTTCAGTTCGGTCAATTCGGGAGGCTTGGGATCGAGCTGTGCGCTGTGGTCGAGTTGGACCACGCGATCGCCAAGGTCCACTTCGATCGCCCGGAAGCGCTCGACGTCCACGGTTGCCGGCCCGACTCCCGGCTCGCGGTCAACAACTGCGACCGCGCGGTAGGCATTCGAGCGGTGGAGGAACTCGCGCAGCGTCACGACCGCGAAGTCCAGTTCGCCGACGCTTGCGACGGTCTCGGTCGGAATCTCATCCTGCTCACCCATGGACCTGAAGCTATCAGTGCAGGTGCGGGCGCCGGGGCTGCGAAACTTCCACCGTGTCCTTTTCTCTCACAGGGCCGAGACTGACGCTCCGGCCGCCCGAGCCGGACGATGCAGCAGTGCTGCTCGAGCTCGCCTCGGACCCCGAGGTGACGCGCTGGTTCTCTTGGGGACCGTACACGGAGCTGGCCGAGCCGGAGGCCTACATCGCCCGCTGTGCGCTGCAGCGCGAGCAGGGCACCCAGCTCGACATGCTGATTGTGGACCACGAACTTGGCCCCGCCGGGATCATCGGGCTCAGCGAGTTCAGCTACCGCGATCGGCGCTGCATGGTCGGGACCTGGCTCGGCTCCAGCCACTGGGGAACGCACGTAAATCGCGAGTCGAAGGCTCTCGTTGCGCATCTCGGCTTTGAGCTGCTCGACATGAACAGAATCGGCGCCTATTCAAACCCGGAAAACGTCAGGTCAACTAAGGCCTTGGAGGCTGTCGGTTACGTGCACGAAGGCGTCCTGCGCGACTGGCACCGCCACGACGGCCGCTTCCTCGACGTCAACATCTTCGGAATGATCCGCAGCGACTGGGCGCTCGGTGATCAGGCGTCGCAGCAGGTGAAGATCGAGGGCGAGATTCCTGCGGCCTTCCTGCGTTGAGCCTCAGTCGCGGGCGTTCCAGCTGAAGCCGCGAACGGCAAGAACCACGCAGGCCACGGTCCAGACGGCAACTACCGCAAGGTCGGAAAGGTGGTCGGCGAGGTGGGCTCCGGTCACCAGCGCTGCGCTGATCCCGTTTATGACGTGAACGAGTGGCAACGCGTTGGCGATGTCGCGAAGGAAGGTCGGCACGTTCTCGGCGTCGAAGAAGACGCCCGAGATGAAGATCATCGGCAGGAAGACGAGATTGGTGTAGGCGGGGGCGGCTTCGAAGTTGGGGATCACGTGCGAGAAGGCAACGCCCATCGAAGCGAAGCAGGCGACGCCTAGGACGGTGAAGATCGCCAGCTCGGCCCAGTCTTTCGGCCATCCAAGGCCGAAGAAGAACTTGCCGGCGACGATGATGATGAGGATCTGGATGACGGCGTTGGTCGCGGCGCTGCCGATGATCCCCGACAGGTACGAAGTCCCCGGCAGCGGCGTCCCGCGGACGCGCTTGAGCACGCCCTGCTCGCGCAGGAAGGTCATCTGCGTTGCCAGCGCGTTGAAGGTCGTTGCCATCACGCTGAGGCCGGCGATCCCCGGGACGAGCACGTCAAGGTTCGCCTGGTTGCCGCTGAAGACGGCCCCGAACAGGAACAGGAAGATCAGCGGCAGCACGAAGCTGAAGAAGGCGGCGGTCGGGTTTCGCCAGAACATCTTCCGCTCAAGGCGGTATTGGCGCCAAGCCAGTGTCGCGTCGCTCACGGCTTGATCACCTCGGCCTCGTCCGCCGTCAGCTCTAGGTAGACGTCCTCGAGCGAGGGGCGGACGACCGAACAGTCGACCAATGATCCGCCCCGCGCGATCGCGTCGGTCGTCAGGCGGTGAAGCAGCTCGGTCGGGTCGTCAACCTCGCGGCTCTCAAGCTCGCCGTCCTCGCGCCGCCAGCTGACGCGGTAACGGGCGGACGCCGCGCTCAGCGTGGACGGCGGTCCTTCGACGAGGATCTCACCGGCCTTGATGATCGCCACGCGGTCACACAGCGCCTGAGCCTCGTCGAGGTAATGGGTGGTCAGCAGGACAGTCTTTCCCAGCTCCTTGAGCCGCTCGATGGTCGTCCAGGCTGCTCGGCGTGCAGCCGGATCAAACCCGGTCGTCGGTTCGTCCAGAAAGATCAGGTCGGGGTCGCCGATCAGCGCCAGCGCGAGGTCTAGCCGCCGCTGCTGGCCGCCGGAAAGCGTGCGGACCAGCGCCTGGGCCTGCGCCGGTTCGTCGAGCCCGACGATCTTCAGCACTTCGTCAACGTCGCGCGGGTGCGGGTACAGGCCGGCCCAGTGGGCGACGGCTTCGCGCACCTTGACGTGCCGGTACATCCCGCAGCTCTGGAGCACAATCCCAACCCGCTCGCGTAGCGCGCGCGGTCGCTCCTGTGGGTCGAACCCGAGCACC
>WLNX01000053.1 GCA_009699565.1 Actinomycetota bacterium
GGGCGCTGCGGCGCCGCTGGTGGTGCCGGCTGCCTGACCGCCGATTGCCGCTGCGATCGTGCTCGGCGCGAGCCACGTGTAGCCCGGCAGTGACTGGCTTGTCGGCACCGTCAGACCGTCGATTCCGGCTTGGCTTAGAGCCTGCTTGATCAGCGGCGCCGTGCGCTGCGAGTAGACAACGTCGGATGCGAGGAAGGCCTGCATCTGGCCGGCAATCGCGCTGGTGGCGGTCTCGGCTGCTTGGCCGGTGCCTTGAGCCTTTGGCAGCAGCTCGGCGATCTTCGTGAGCGCACCGGAGCGCAGGTCCAGTACCAGCATCAGGTTCTGCTGCGCGTCGCGCATCTCGCTCGGAACGCTAAGTTCGTTGCCGCGCTTGACGTCCTCTTCGGCTGCGAGGCGGATCTGGTTGACCTGAACTTGGAGATCGGTTGCAGCGCCGCCGGCGGTGCCACCGCCGAGAAGCTTGAAGAATGGCGCAGAGACCTGATTGTCGGAATCGGAAATGATCGCTGCGACGTTGCGGTTGTAGTCCTTGAGGGCGCTCTCGTTTGCACTGCTGACGCAGCTCTTGACGCCAACGATGATGATCAGGAGCAGAACGAGCCCAACGCCGACGGCGATCGCCTGCCGCGTCCGCATTGACTGGCGGTCGCCAGGTGGCGTGTCGCCGCCTGTCGGGGCAGGGCGCCTTGGCTCCGCCGGCCTGCGCGGGCTGGAGCTGACTTGGGTTGGTTCGTCGTCGAAAAAGGACATCTTGTTAGCGCGCTCGCAATCCGAACGCGAGAGCGCAGTATGACGGGGTTTCGATCAAATCGGACGTGATGCAACTTTGCTGCCAGTTGCAGCAAACGCTGCCGTCGGCAGGCAGCAGGGGGCGGGCGCAGAATAGGAGCATTGGTGAGAACCATAGATACAACGATTGTTCAGCACGAACTGCCGCCGCCAGGGGAGCAGTCGGCGACCGTTGTCCTTGACCGCTACAGCCTGATCCGTCGTCTCGGATCGGGAGCGTTTGGGGTTGTTTGGTTGGCTCACGACGAGCATCTTGATCGCGTTGTGGCCGTCAAGCGGATAGAGGCGCACGACCCGGAGATGGCCGCTCGGGCCGAGCGCGAGGCGATTGCCGCTGCCCGCCTGAACCACCCCGGGATTGTCGCCCTTCACGAAGCGGGCCGTGACGCGGAGGCCGTCTATCTGGTCTCAGAGTTGGTTCGAGGAGCGACGCTGCGTGAGCGGCTCATTGCCGGCCAGCTCTCGGACCGGGACGTTGTCAGGATCGGGATCGCCCTCTGCGACGCCCTCTCGCATGCTCACCAGCGCGGTGTGGTCCACCGCGACATCAAGCCCGCCAATGTCCTGATCCCGGACCGCCCCGACGGTGAGGCGGGGATCGTTAAGCTGACCGACTTCGGGATCGCGCTGATCGGTGGCGACGACGCGTTGACGCGAACCGGCGACGTTGTCGGAACGCTGGCCTACATGGCCCCCGAGCAGGCCGACGGGCGCCCCGCCGGCGAGCAGAGCGATCTCTATTCGCTGGCGCTGGTTCTCTACGAGGCCCTTAGCGGCGTGAACCCGATCCGTGCCGGCGGCGCGGCGGCGACGGCGCGCCGAGTGGGCACGAGGCTCCCTCCGCTGTCGCAGACGAGGCCCGACCTTCCAGTTGGCATCTGCGAGGCGGTCGATTGGGCCGTCCAACCGGAGGAACTTGACCGGGGGACGCTTGCGGACCTTCGCGAGGCGCTGATTGAAGGGTTGGACGAGGCGGACACCACTGCGGGCCTGATCGACGCAACCGTGATTGCCGGCTACCAAGAGGCCGACCTGCTCGAACGCGACGACCCCGCGCCCCGTCAGCGCCCACTCTCTGTCCCTTCCCGACTGATTGCCGCCGCCGCTGCCGGCGGGCTGACCGCCGCATCGCTGCTAGCGGTCTCGTCCGCGTCAAGCACCGCGGGTCAACAACCGATGTGGGTGGCACTGGCTGCAGCTTGCGCAGTCGGTCTGCTGCCGCGCGCGGGAACGCTCCTTGTGGCTGCGGTCTTGGGCGGTCTCTTCGTAGCGGCAGGGCTCCCCGGCTGGGCGGTGCTGCTGGGCGCGGCGCTGCTGCCCGCCGTCCTCCTGCTGGCTCGTGACGGCAGCAGCTGGCTGCTTCCAACAGCCGCTCCGTTGCTCGGAATGCTCGGTCTCGCAGTTAGCTTCGCGGCCTTCGCGGGCCTTCGCGGGAGTCCGAGAGAGCGCGCCGCGCTCGGTGGTCTTGGCTTCTGGTGGCTCGCGCTTGCCGAGCCGGTCGCAAGCGGCCGGCTGCTTCTGGGCCAGCTCCGGTACTCCAGCGGTTGGGAATCGTCCCTGTCCGGTGGCGTCGACGTCGTCGCGGGACTGATCTCGCACGGGATGCCGCTGGTTGCCCTCGTATGGGCTGCGGCTGCCTGGCTGCTCCCTTATGTAACGCGCAGCGGCGTTGTTGCCCTCGACCTGATCGGTTCTTTGCTCTGGGCGGCAGCTTTGACAGCGTCCACGGTGCTGCTGGCGAAGGCTCTCGGCTGGCCGCTGGACGCGCCGGCATCGGGCGTCCTCGTAGCCGGAAGCGCCGTTGCCGCTCTGGTCGCAATGGTTGGGGCTGCGGTTCATCCAAGGCGCTGATTGGGCGCTGTGGCTTGCAGCGGCAGGTCTAGTGCGTAGCATGGTTGAGTGGGCAATCTCGGCTCTGCCAGTGCGCTTGACCGGTGCGCCCCGCCAGACAATCAATCATGAGCGTTTTACGCAATCTCGAGCAACGACTGAGCGGCCTGGTTGAGGGCACGTTCGGCCGCGTCTTTCGCACCGAGGTAGGGCCCGTCGAGATCTCCCGCCGACTGACGAGGGAGATGGATCAGAACGTCAAGGTCTCGCTCTCACGCAGCTACGCACCCAACGAGTATGTGATCTGGCTATCAGAGGAAGACCGCCGCCGATACGACGGGGTCGAAGCCGAGGTGGCCGACGAGCTCGCCGGCCACCTGCTCGAGCATGCCCGCGCCGAGCGTCTGACGATGGTCTCGCGGCCGGTGATCGAGTTTGGCGTTGACGAATCGCTCGGACTTGGCGAATTCGGCATCGAGACGAGGGTCGTGAAGCTCGATCAACTGCCTGACGACGAGCCCGCCGCAGCGAAGCCGGCGGCAGTCCGCGCGCCGGTTGCGCCCGCCGCTGCGACCGATCGCGCGGTCTTTGAGACCGAGGGAAACCGCTTCACGATCGGAGCCGCGGGCGCGGTGATCGGTCGCAGCAGCAGCTGCGACATCGTCGTCAGCAATCCCGACGTCTCCCGCCGTCACGCGCAGATCAGCTTCGACCCCGCCTCCGGCTGGACCGTCGAGGACCTGGGATCGACCAACGGAGTCGTCGTCAACGGCGGGCGAGTTGACGGCGTTCTCAGGCTCGCCAGTGGCGATCAGATCTCGCTCGGCCCGCTCAGCGGCAGATTTGAGACCCGCTGATGCTCCAGCCAACCGCACTTGCGCTGCAGGCCGCCTTCCTGCTGGTCCTATTCCTGTTTGTGGCATGGGTTGTCCGCAGCACGCTGCGGGATCTTCGGCGTCCCGACGAGCTCCGCAGTGCGGCGGCGCCCGCGGCCACTGACGCGACGGGCATTCACAGTGCGTTGACGGCCGGAGCGCCGCCGGCCGGCCTTGTCGATCCGAGGCTCGTCGTCGAGCGCGCTCCGGGCCACACCCCGGGGATGGAATACGAGGTGGCCGGCGGAGCGGTTCTCGGCCGCGGCGAGCAGGCCGAGATTCGTCTGGACGATCCCTACGCGTCTTCGCGCCACGCAAGGTTGGTTCTGCAGGGCGGACGGGTGGTTCTGGAGGACCTAGGGTCGACCAACGGCACATACCTCAACGAAGAGCTTGTCAGCGGTCCGCAGCCGCTCCACCAAGGCGATCGGGTGAGGATCGGTGACAGCGAATTCACGTTCGTTGATTCCTGATGCTGAGGGTCTCCGAACATGTTGAGCTGACCGACACCGGCCTTCAGCGGAGGGCAAACGAGGACGCCTACTTTGCGCTCTCGCCGCTCTTCGCCGTCGCCGACGGGATGGGTGGAGCGCAGGCCGGAGAGGTTGCTTCGAAGACTGCTGTTGACGTTCTCGCAGAGGGAATTGATGGCAGCGGCAGCGTCGAGGCGCGCCTCAGCGACGTTGTCCGCAAGGCCAATGCCGAAATCCACGCGCTTTCGGTCTCCGACGACGCCCGCGCAGGTATGGGGACGACGATCACGGCAGCCTACGTAGGCGAGAACGAAGTGACCCTCGTCCACGTGGGCGACAGTCGCTGCTATCGCTGGCGCGGCGGGAAGCTGGAGCGGCTGACCGACGATCACTCGCTTGTCGAGGAGATGGTCCGCCAGGGTCAGCTGACGGAGGAGCAGGCGCTGGGACACCCGCAGCGCTCAATCATCACTCGCGCATTGGGGCCGGAAGCTTCGGTGGAGCCCGACTCGCAGACCGTCGACGGCCGCGGCGGGGACCTGCTGCTGCTCTGCAGCGACGGCCTCACGACAATGATCTCGGACGACGAAATCAGCACCGTTCTCGGCAGCGAAGACTCGCTCGCGCAGGCGGCTAGGGACCTTATTGCGGCAGCGAACAGGGCCGGCGGCCGCGACAACATCACGGTCATCCTGCTGCGCCTCGAGGAGCTTGCCGGCGACGATCAAAGCGAGATCGAGAAGACTCAGGTTGGCCTGTCGGTCGCCGATCTACCCGAGGCCCAAGCGGCGGCACCGTCGGTAGGCGGCGCGGCCGCCGTTGAGCGTCGCCTTCCCCGCCAGGCCGCTGCTACGACCAAACGCCGCCGACGTTGGAAGCCTGGTCTTGGAACCCTGCTGGCGGCGTTCGTCGCCGCGCTGGTGCTCTCCGGCGTCTACTTCGCGTCCCAGGCGATCTACTTTGTTGGCGCCGACAACGAAGGCTTTGTCAGCGTCTACCAAGGAGTCCCCTACGAGGGGCCGCTGGGGCTGAAGCTCTACCGCGAGGATTACGTGTCGGGCATCAACCTCTCCCAGCTGTCGCCTGCCACTAGGGCGACGATCACCGAGCATCGGCTGCGTGCCCGCAGCGACGCCGACGATCTTGTCCGCCAGCTTGAGCTCGGACGGCTCGGGGGTGCCAGTCCGTGAGCGCACGCAACCGCGAGCTGCTCGGGCTGATCCCGGCCTCGCTGCTGATCGTCGCGGGCTTTGGAGCGGTCTTCCTGCAAGAGCAGACCCGGCTCGACGACCTCTCGCTCACCTACGGCGCGATCTTCCTCGGGCTCTGCCTCGTCGCGCACGTCATCGTCCGTCTGCGGTTGCCTGACGCCGATCCTTATCTGCTGCCGATCGTCGCCGTACTCGCGAGCATTGGCCTCGTCGTTATCTATCGCCTCAACGAGACGCTCGCCCGCGATCAGGCTCAGTGGTTCGTCGTCGGGCTGATCGCCTTCGCGGCAACGATCATCCTGCTGCGCGACTACCGCGTTCTTGAGCGCTACCGCTACCTGATTGCCGCCGCCAGCCTGTTCCTGCTGCTGCTGCCGAGGGTTCCCGGCATCGGTCAGCAGGCAAACGGCGCATACCTTGGCATCGGTCTGGGCCCGGTGACCTTCCAGCCGGCGGAGTTCGCAAAGATTGGGATCATCATCTTCCTTGCCAGCTACCTGCGCGATACGCGCGCGCTGCTGGTCTCGCGCAAGCGCTTTGGGATCACGCTTCCGCGCCTCAAGCACATCGGGCCGCTGCTGCTGGTGTGGGGGCTGGCGATGCTGATGCTCGTCTTCATCCGCGACCTTGGCTCGTCGCTGATGTTCTTCGGTGGCTTCCTCGCGATGCTCTACGTCGCCACCGACCGCTTCATCTTCCCGGCGGTTGGCTTTGGCCTGTTTGCCTTTGGGGCATGGTTCTTCGCCAGCACGGTCGGCCACGTCGGCGACCGCGTAAGCGCCTGGCAGCATCCGTTCGACCCAAAGCTGTACGAGCAGATCGGAGGCAGCTACCAGATTGCCCAATCGCTCTTTGCACAGGCCGACGGAGGCGTCTGGGGGCAGGGCTTTGGTCAAGCGCTGGTCAGCGTCGGCGACAGCCCGATCCTGCCGGCGGCGCAAACCGACCTGATCTACGCCGTCATCGTCAACGAGCTGGGACTGATCGGCGGCATCGCCCTGCTGCTGATCTATGTGCTGATGGTTGAGCGCGGATTCCGGATCGCGATTCTGGCGCGCGACTCCTTCTCCAAGCTGCTCGCGACCGGTCTGACGACGGTTGTGGCGCTGCAGGTATTCGTGATCGTCGGCGGGGTAACAAAGGTGATCCCGCTGACCGGCGTCACTCTCCCGTTTGTCTCCTACGGAGGCTCTTCGATCGTCGCCAACTTTGTGATCGTTGCCTTGCTGCTGTTGATCTCCGATCGCGCTCGCCGCGAGGCTCGCCGATGAACAAGCCGATCATTCGCGTCTTTGCCGTGCTGTTGGTGCTGTTCGGGCTGCTGGCCTACTTCACGACGCGCTGGACGGTGGTCGACCGCGCACAGCTTCAGGACAATCCACAGAACAAGCGCCAGCTGCTCGCGCAGCAGAAGATCGCCCGCGGCTCGATATCGGCAGCGTCCGGAACGGTGCTTGCGCGCTCCGTCAAGCGCCCGGACGGCACCTATGCGCGCCGCTACCCGACCGATTCGCTCTTCTCCCAGACGGTTGGCTTCTCGTTCCTGAACCCCGGCACGGCCGGGCTTGAGCGCTTCTACAACGGCCAGCTGATCGGCCGCACTGCGGGCCTCGAACAGACACTGCGCAAACTCCAGGGCAAGCGCGCGCAAGGCAATGATCTGCATACCTCGCTCGATCCGCAGGCGCAGCAGGTTGCGCTCGACCAGCTCGCCGGACGGGCCGGCGCTGTCGTTGCGCTCGACCCGCGCAGCGGCCGAGTCAAGGTGATGGCCTCGGTCCCGGGCTACGACCCGAATGTTCTCCGCAGCGCCAAGGCCACCGCCCAGCTCAACTCGGCGCCGGGAGCGCCGCTGCTGAACCGCAATACGGCGGGCCTCTATCCGCCCGGATCGACATTCAAGGTCGTCGCAGCAACGGCGGCGATCGACAGCGGCCTCTACCAGCCCGACTCGGTCGTCGACGGCTCAAACGGGGTCGTCATCTCGGGTGTTCCGCTCAACAACGACGGCGGAGAGGACTTCGGCGACGTCGATCTGACAACCGCCCTGACTCAATCCGTGAACACAGTCTGGGCACAGGTGGGGGAGCGGGTCGGCAAGCGTCGAATGAACCGCTACATGGAACGCTTTGGCTTTGGAAGCCCGGTACCCGTCGACCTGCCCGCCGCCGAGCGGCTGGCAAGCGGCGATTACTGCACCGTCAACGGGAGCCGCAAGCTCGTGAACGCCACTGCCAGCTGCGTTGACATCGGGCGCGTCGCGATCGGTCAGGACAAGTTGCTTACGACGCCGCTTCAGATGGCGATGGTGGCCAGCGCGGTTGCCAACCGCGGAGTGCTGATGCGCCCGGCGATCGGTACCCGCACCGTTGATCCCGAGGGCAGGACCGCTTATGAGAACACCCCAAAGCAGTTCTCGCGCGTGATGTCGGCCGATACGGCCGACAAGCTGACGGCGATGATGACTCGCGTTGTTCAGGAGGGCACGGGAACCGCCGCCGCTCTCGAAGGGATCGACGTGGCGGGCAAGACCGGCACCGCCGAGCGCGACGTTGCCAACAACATCACTCAGCCCTGGTTCATCGCCTTTGCCCCCGCGGCCGATCCGCAGGTTGCAATTGCAGTGACGATCGAGAAGACGGTTGGAGGCTTTGGCGGCACCGAGGCTGCGCCGATCGCAAAGGCCGTGATGGAGTCGCTGCTCCGATGACCGGCGCGGTCGAAGCGGGCACGACGATCGACGGCCGCTACCGCGTCGAGTACCTGCTCGGCTCGGGTGGGATGGCCGACGTCTACTGCGCCACCGACCTGCAGCTGGACCGCCAAGTTGCGGTCAAGCTGCTCTACAGCCGCTTTGCCAAGGACGCCGAGTTCGTCGAGCGCTTCCGCCGCGAGGCCTCCGCTGCCGCCGGGCTGCAGCACCAGCACGTCGTCTCGGTCTACGACCGCGGCGAGTGGGATGGCACCTACTACATCGCGATGGAGTATCTCCAGGGCCGCACGCTGAAGGCGATCATCAACGAGTACGGGGCGCTCGACTCGGACTGGGCGATCGACATGACGACTCAGATTCTTCGCGCCGCACGCTTCGCCCACCGGCGTGACGTGATCCACCGCGACTTCAAGCCGCACAATGTGATCGTCGACGACGACGGCTTGGCGACCGTCACCGACTTCGGCATCGCCCGGGCGGGAGCCTCGGACATGACGCAGACCGGTTCGATCATGGGGACCGCCCAGTATCTCTCGCCCGAGCAGGCTCAAGGCCACGCGGTCAACGAGCAGTCCGACCTCTACTCGATCGGCGTGATCCTCTACGAGATGGTGACCGGCCAGGTGCCATTCGACGGCGAGAGTGCCGTGACGATCGCCCTCAAGCATGTCAGCGAGCCGGCGCCGCTCCCCAGCTCAATCAATCCGGCGATCAGCCCGGCGCTTGATGCCGTGATCATGAAGGCGCTGGCGAAGGAACAGGCCGATCGCTTCGCGACCGCTGACGAGTTCATGGACGCCCTTGAGCAGGCCCGCGCCGGCGTGATCCCCTCCGGAGTTCCCGCTCCACCGGTTGGCGAACGGACAATTATCGGCATGTCCGGAAGCGCGCTCGCTGCCGGCGCCGTTCCGACTTCAACCTATTCGGCGGGCAGCGATTCGAACGGTGAGGACGACGGTCCCGGGCGCCGCTGGTGGATTTTCGCGGGGGGCGCCGTAGCGGCGGTCGGACTGCTGATCGTGTTGCTGCTGGTACTCAAGACCGAGCAGGTAACGGTTCCAAGGGTTGTGGGCAGCGACGAGGCGAGCGCGCAGGCGACCCTTGTGAAGGCCGGCTTCAAGACCGACACGGTCGTCAGGAAATCGCTGACGATCAAGGGAAAAGTGATTGCCCAGAATCCGCCGGGAGGGGAGCAGGCCGACAAGGGGTCGACGGTCACGCTGACCGTCTCCGACGGACCCGCTTCGGTCGCCTTGCCATCCGTGGCTGGACTGTCTTCGTCGCAGGCGCGGAGGCGACTCGAGAACGCTGGCTTCACGGTACGAATACGCAAGCAGGCTTCTGACACCGTCCCCTCGGGGGACGCGGTCGAAACGTTGCCGCCTGAGGGAACCCCGGTTGCGCAGGGATCGACGGTGACGCTCGTTGTTTCCAGCGGCAAGGCGACCGTTGAGGTCCCCGCCGTCGTCGGTCAGAACATCGACGACGCACGGGCAACGCTGCGTGGAGCAGGCTTTGGAGTGAGCGTTACCGAGCAGGAGTCGACATCGACGGCAGGGACCGTGCTGCGCCAAGACCCTGGCGCCGGTTCCAAGGCCGACAAGGGTTCGACGATCGCTCTGGTTGTCGCAAAGGCGCCGGCAACGACCAAGGTTCCCAATACGGTGGGCGAAGATGAGGCCTCTGCA
>WLNX01000054.1 GCA_009699565.1 Actinomycetota bacterium
GTGCGCAGAGCGCTTGCCTGAGCGGGCAACGCAAGCACTGCCAGCGCAAACGCGATGGGAATGAATGTCCGCAAGCGGACGGGACGCTGTAGTGACGTCATTTTCTGGTCTTCTTTCCGCCTACGAGGTGAGCTGACGGGCTCGCAGCGGGCCTAGGCCCGACGCTAGATCGCAGGATGCGATCATTCGCCCCAGTGATCAACAACGATCACAATGGTTCCCCCGTTTGCCGACCCTGAGGTCAAGCAACTCGGCTGTTGGAGCCAACCTAGCAGGCACCCGGAATTGGTCCTGAAAGATGCCCTGCAGGAGCCTAGAAACCCTGCAAAAAAGCCTATTTCTCCCGCTTCGGGTGGGGACTCATGAAGGCGACCGCTAGACCCAGCCCGGCCTCCTTGGAAAGGGTCGAAATCATTCTTCCTTCTTGCACGGCCGGCCGCGGGGCGCCAATCGCGACATCGGAGGCGGATTGGAGCGCTTCGAAGTCCTCGACGACGAACGTAACGCCCCAGATTCTCGCTGGCTGATCCTGCTCCGAAAGATCGTCCACCGGACCGACGAGCTCGATCAAGACGTCACCGGCCCAGAAGAAACATTCGCTTCGATCCGGCCCCTTGTCGGCGCGAATCTTTGCGCCTCGGGCCTCCAAGCCAAATTGCTCGAAGACGGCTCTGGTGTGCGCAGGACGGCCGCTGAGGACGACGACATGATCCATCCCGATCACTCCATTTGGATTGGCGGTGGGTGCCGTTGGGGCTGCGGCTTGGTAGGTAGGAATCCCATCGAGACCGGTAGGTGACACCGCGCTGCCGGAAAAAGCCCATGACAACTCTCTGCAACCGGGAACGATCGCGGTAGTGCCGGCAACGATCATTCCGGCTGGCGCCGAAAAACCGCACCTCTCCCAGGCGTCGACCGGAGAGCTGACAGCGAGCTGAGTGAGGCTTGGAAGCTGAGCATCCACCACACCAGCAGATCAGATCTGCGTCCGGGAAGCAGCCTTGACGGAGACGCACGGGATCGAGGAGCGGGCTACTCTGACGCTATGGCTCAGAAAGCACGGCAGGTAAAGCTCAGTCAGAAGTCGGCAGCAGCCGAGATGCAGGCGCTCGAACAGCGCAGCGACGAGGAGCTCGAACGCGAAACCAAGTACAAGTCGGCCGCGCTCTCGATTCTGGGTGCACGCGCAGCAGAGCGCTATGACGCGACCGCTTCACGCGAGTACTTCCGCCGCGCAATTGCCGCATCCCGACCTCAGGAGCGGATGCAGATCCGGCGCATGGCAGACGCCTCGCTCGCTCTGGCTGAACGGCGCCCAGACGACTTGAAGGCCGCCGTAGAGCGCCTCGGGCAGCAGGCCCCATCCAGCCGCCAGCTGCTCCTGCTGCGCCTCACGGGCGTCCTCTCCCCCCCTCCTGGTTCCAGCATCTGGCTCAAGCTGCGCGGAATTGCAATCGGAATCTTCCTCGTCGTCGCGATCCTCGCAATTGGATTCGCAATCGTGAAGCTGATCGCGATTCCGTTCGGTGGGCTTGCGTTCGCCCCATCGGTACTCGCCGGCGCCGTTCTAGTGGCGATCGTGCTTGGGATCCTCGTCCTCGTCGGCAGGCGCCGGCAGGCTGGCGCGAGAGCGCGCGCCGCAGCCGGCTCGCAGTAGGGGCAACGCTCGGCCGTGTGCGGTCGCTACACGCTCACTCCTCCGAACATGGCGCTGTTCGCTGAGCGCTTTGAGCTGGAACCATCGTCTCGGCCGCGCGACGGCTACAACATCGCGCCCGGAGGTCCGGTGACCGTGATCGTCGGGGAATCGGACGGAGCGGCGAGGGCAGAACAGTTTCACTGGGGCTTGATCCCGGCGTGGGCGAAAAGTGCGGAGACGCGGTACAAGATGATCAACGCAAGGATTGAAACGGTCGATGAGAAGCCGGCCTACCGAGGGCTGCTGGAGGGCCATCGATGCCTGATTCCAGCCGACGGCTTCTTCGAATGGCAGCCGCAGCCGGAGGGGCCGAAGCAACCTTGGTGGTTTCAGCTGGCAGACGCGGAGCTGTTCTCTTTTGCCGGATTGTGGACAACCTGGCAGCCCGCGCCGGATGTAGAGCCGGTTCACAGCTGCACGATGCTGACCTGCGAAGCGAACGATGTCGTCTCTCCCGTTCACCACCGAATGCCGGTGGTCCTGAAGCGCGCGAGCGAGACGCGGTGGCTGGATCCTGCCGTTGGAGCCGCAGCGGCTCTAACCCTTGCCGCCGACTGCGCCAACGACCAGCTGACTGCCCGGCCGGTCAGCAGAGCCGTCAACAGCACCCGCAACACCGGCCCTGAATGCGTCGCTGCACCGAACGACGACGCAACCGGCGGGCCTGCGACGGCACTCTTCTAGCCATTCGCCGGGCATACCCGTCAAGATAGGCGCCAGTGTCATCCGTCCTCTTGATCGCCAACCCTTCCGCCGGCGGCGGCCGTGTCCCCAAACTGCTGCCAGCCGTGAGGCGAAAGCTTGATGCTCTCGGCATCTCCCATCGCACCGGACTAACGACCTGTCTTGAGGACGCCGTCGCTCTCACCAACGAAGCCCTCGATCGCGGAGAGCTGCCTGTTGCGTTCTCCGGGGACGGAGTCGCTGGCGTCGTTGCGAGGACCGCTTCTTTCCGCGAGGGAGCGACCTTTGGCGTCCTTCCCGGAGGAACAGGGAACGACTTCTGCGGCCATGTAGGGATCCCTCAGGACCCCATCGAGGCCTGCGACGTACTCCGTGACGGCGTCGCGACTGCGATCGACATGGGAGAGGCAAACGGTGAACGGTTCCTCGGGATCGCCAGCTTCGGCTACGACTCCCTCGCCAACGAGGCCGCAAACGACGCTCCGAGATGGCTTGGCGGCGGTGTGTACCTCTGGGGCGCCTTCCTCGCGTTGGTTCGCTGGAAGGGCGCGAGCTTCAAGCTGGACGTCGACGGGGAGCGCTATGAATTCGACGGCTGGTCGGTCGTCTGTGCCAACACCAGCCGCTACGGAAGCGGGATGCTGATTGCTCCCGACGCCTCAGTTGAGGACGGCCGCTTTGACCTCGTGTGGACCCTTGCAAGCGGCAAACTGCGGTTCCTTGCGTCGCTGCCGCGCGTCTTCAAGGGGACCCACATCGAGGACGAAAATGTCCGCGTCGTACACGGCGTGAACGTTTCCGTCAGTAGCAGCACCGACTTTGTTGTCTACGCGGATGGTGATCCGCTCACAAGGCTGCCGGCCGAAATCAGGCTGATACCGAAGGCCGTCAAGGTGATGTTGCCGGCGTGAGTCGCCTGCGAATTGCGCTGGCGACGGCCATCGCACGGCTAGCTGCCGTCGGGCTACGACTTGTGGGCAGCGGCGCGACCAGCCTCCCGGGCAAGATCCTGACGCGGCTCGCGCCCGAAGCCATTGCCGCCAAAGCTGCCAACCTGGAGCGCGGGTGCGCTGTCGTGTCGGCAACCAATGGCAAGACGACGACGTGCGCAATGGTCGCCTCAATACTTTCAGCAGACGGCGCGACCACCGTGCACAACAGGGCGGGCGCCAACATGGCCGGCGGCATCGCGGCGACGCTACTGACGGAGGAGGGCGATTTTGGCCTCTTTGAGGTGGACGAGTTCTGGCTCGACGGGCTTGTGCCACAACTGCGCCCGCGTGCGACTCTGCTGGCCAATCTGTTCCGTGACCAGCTGGACCGCTACGGCGAGCTTGACCAAATCATCGAGCGCTGGCGCCGCGTGGCCGAGTCACCGGACGCCGGAAGCGTTGTTCTCAACGCCGATGATCCACTTGTAGCCGGGCTTGGGGCAGGCGCCGAGAAGCCTTTTTACTTCGGCATTGAGGACGAGACGATTGGCGAGGCTAACCCTCAGCACGCCTCCGAACAGGCCCAGTGTCCCGTCTGCCACAAGCAGTTCAGCTACAGCCGATACTTCGTCGGACATCTCGGCCATTACAGCTGCAGCAACGGCCATCCCGGGCGCCCTGCTCCGGACGTCAGCGCCTCCTCCGTGGCCCTCGATGGGCTTCGAGGTTCGCGTTTCACGCTTCGAATGGGCGGAGAGGATTTTCCGGTCGCTCTGCAGCTTCCCGGCCTCTACAACGTCTATAACGCCGTCGCGGCCGCGGCTTTGGGAGTCGCCCTTGGTATCCAGCCAACGGTCATCGCGTCCGCAATCGAGCAGACCTCGGCGGCGTTTGGCCGCGCCGAAACGGTTCAGATCGGGGGGCGTGACGCTTCGATCATGTTGGTGAAGAACCCTGCCGGGGCAAACGAAGTGCTGCGCACCCTCGCCGACGACCCTGGCGACAACGACCTGCTGATTATTCTCAACAGTAGGATCGCCGACGGCCGAGATGTCAGCTGGATCTGGGATGCCGACTTCGAGCTTCTCGCCGCCTCTAGCGGCGTGATTGTGTGCTCTGGCGAGAGGGCACCTCAGATCGCCTTGCGATTGAAGTACGCCGGCATCGCTCCTGAACGGATCGCTATCGAAGCGGATCTGCCAACCGCGCTCGAGCTCGCGACTTCGAACTCAAGCGAGCGGCTGGTGATCCTCCCGACCTACACGGCAATGCTTGCCCTTAGGGAGCTTCTTGTCGGGCGCGGCGAACTGACGGAGGCGCTTGCGTGATCTCCGAATCGGCGATCTGGCACAACCTCGAGTGCGGCTCGTATGCCGCCGATCTGGACTGCTGGCTCGCTCTCGCCGACGAGTTCGGCGGCCCGGTGCTGGACGTCGGCGCGGGAACCGGGCGCATCGCGCTGATGCTCGCGGCGACCGGCAGAACAGTGACTGCCGTCGATCTCGACCCTGCCCTCTTGGCCACGCTCAAGTTGCGATCCGGCGCCGACTCGATTCTGACCGTTTGCGTCGACGCGCGCGAAATGGAGCTCGGAGCCCGTTACTCGCTGATCATCGTCCCAATGCTCACGGTGCAGCTGTTCGGCGGGAGCGAGGGCCGCCGCCGATTCCTGACTACCGCCGCCGCACACCTTGAACCCGGCGCGCTGCTGGCGATGGCAATTGCCGATCTCGGCGAGGACGACAGTGGCGAGGCTGAAACGGCAGGCGCCCCTGACACCTGGACCGACGGCGAGGTGGTCTACTCGACGGTGGCGACCTCGCTGGTGGCGCGCCCCGGCCAGATCGGAATTGAGCGCCGTCGCGAAGTCCGCTCCACTGACGGCTCGGTGCGCGAGGAAGCCGCGACGGACTGGATCGATTCGGTGACCGCAGATGAAATTGAGGCCGAAGCGGTCGCGTTGGGAATGAGCCTGGCGCCGCGCCGTCAGATTCCCGCAACCGACGAGTACATCGGTTCAACGGTGGTGTGTCTCAATGGCTGACGGCCAGCTGCGGATCGGAGCCCTCTATCCGAACGAGATGAACATCTACGCCGACCGCGGGAACATCGCTGTGCTGACGGCGCGATGCCGCTGGAGGGGGATTGAAGCGACCGTGACTGCGCTAGGACTTGGGGACGAGATAGACAGCGACGCGTTCGACCTCTTCTACCTCGGCGGAGGGCAGGACGACGACCAACGCCGGTGCGCGGAGGACCTGGTCGCCGTCAAGAAGGAGGCGCTAACGGCGGCGTCGCAGCGCGGCGCCGTGCTGCTCGGCGTCTGTGGCGGTTACCAGCTGTTTGGGCACTGGTACGAGCTCGAAGACGAGCGAATCGAAGGCCTTGGACTGCTCGATGTCGAGACGGTGCGCGCGCCCGGCGCCAGGCTCATCGGCAACATCGCAATCGAACTGGACGGCGGCGACGGAGACCCCGGCGGAATCCTTGCCGGCTTCGAAAACCACGGAGGGCGGACGCTGCTGCGGCCCGGAGCGACGCCGCTGGGTCGCGTACTGAAGGGCCACGGCAACGACGGATCATCCGGATTCGAAGGGTGCCGCAGCGCCCACACGATCGGCACTTACCTTCACGGGCCCCTGCTGCCAGCGAACGCCTGGTTCGCCGACTGGCTGATTCAGATGGCCGTTGGCGAAGCGCAGTCCTTGCCCCAGCTGGACGACGATCTGGAAGAACTGGCGCACGCCGACGCGCTGAAAGCGGCAGGGCTCTGACTCAACTGCGGCCGCTGGACCCAAACCCCTTCTCGCCGCGATCCGATGACCCGAGCTCTTCGACTTCGACCGGCTCAGCGAGCGCGACGGCAATAACCACCAGCTGCGCGACGCGTTCGCCGGCCGCGAGATTAACCGTCGCTGCGGAATCGGTGTTGAGGAGCAGGATCTGCAGTTCGCCGCGGTAGGCCTCGTCAATCAGCCCCGGGGAATTCACGATCGAGAGGCCGTGCCTGGCAGCCAGCCCCGACCGCGGAACGATCAGTCCGGCGTGTCCGGCCGGCAGCTCTATCGCGATTCCAGTCTGCACCTTCGCGCGCTTGCCGGGGAGCAACTCCAACGGTTCGAGCGTGCAGAGATCCAACCCCGCGTCGGTGCTGTGTGCGCGCGCCGGGATGACAGCTCGCGGGTCAAGCCTGCGGAAGCGAAGCTCCATCAGCCGATTCCGGCGCTGGGAACGACGGCGAAGCGGGCGAAGCGATCTGCGTCATCCTGCGCGAGCATTGCGCTGATCTTGACACCTTCCGGGGTGTCCTCCCGCTCTATCCGCGTGGCAAGGTTGTGGAGTTCCGCTAGCTCGGCTCCTGCCGAGAACGGAAGCAGCAGCTCCACGCTGGTCAGCTCCTCTAGAAAGACTGTCTCGATCCGTTCGCGCAACTCGTCAAGACCGGTTCCTTCCCGGGCCGAGATGCAGACTGCATCCGGATGCAACCGGTGGAGCTGTTTGAGCCGCTCGCTGTCGGCGAGATCGATCTTGTTGCAGACGAGGAGACGGGGCTGATCCGAGGCACCAATCTCGGAGAGCGTTGACTCGACGGTTGAAAGCATCTCCGCCATCAGGTCCTCAGAGACGGACGCATCGACGACATGCAGAATCAGGTCTGCCCGCCGCGTCTCCTCTAGCGTGGCACCGAAAGCCTTGACCAGCTGATGTGGAAGCTTGCGGATAAAGCCGACGGTGTCGGTCGCCAAGACGGTCCGTCCTCCGAGCTCCATCACCCGCGTAGTCGGATCGAGCGTGTGAAACAGGCGGTCTCGGATCTCGACATCGGCCCCGGTCAAGGCAGCCATCAGGGTTGACTTGCCGGCATTTGTGTAGCCCGCAAGCGCGAACATCGGCAGGTTGCTTCGCTCGCGCTCCGAGCGCATCGTCTGACGAGAATCGCCGACCGCCTTGAGCCGACGCCGCAGAGCAGAGATCCGATCGCGGGCAAGCCGGCGGTCGGTCTCGATCTGGCTCTCGCCGGGGCCTCTGGTGCCGATCCCTCCGCCGAGGCGCTCAAGGTGCGTCCAAAGGCCGCGCATTCGAGCGAGGTTGTACTCAAGCTGCGCGAGTTCCACCTGCAGCTTGCCATCGGCGCTGTGGGCGTGACCGGCAAAGATGTCGAGAATGACCGCGGTCCGATCGACAACCGGGATTGAAAGAGCCTCCTCAAGATTGCGCTCCTGCCGCGGGCTGAGCTCGTCATCGCAGACGATCACGTTTGCGTCGGCGGCCTTGGCTTCCACCGCGACCTCCTCCAGCTTCCCGGCCCCCAGATATGTGTTCGGGTGAGGCTTCTCGCGGCGCTGGGTCGCTGAGCCGACGACCGCCACTCCTGCAGTCTCGAGCAGTTCGTTCAGTTCGCTGAGATCGGCCTCATCGGGACCTGCAGCAATACAGAACGCCCGCTGCTTGGCCCGCCCCTCCTGCTCCGCCTTCTGCGGGTGTTTGGAGGACTTGCGGCCATGACGATTGCGCTCCTGCACTCGCTGCTCAGTGTAGAGCGCAGCATCGGCGATGAGACTGCGTGCGCTTTACAATCCGCGCTCGCGCTGCTCGGCGCGCTAGCGTCCGTCGGGTAATGAACGAGCTCGCGGACCGCATAGCGGCGAGAACCCTTGAACTGATCGACATTGCCTCGCCCTCAAGAGACGAGCAGGCAATTGCCGACCATGTGCTGGCGGTTCTCTCCGAAGGAGGAGTCGAAGCGACCGACTTGGGCGACTGCTGCGTAATCGCAGGAGCGACTGAGGCGCAATCGCGGCCCTTTGTGCTGCTGGGCGGACACTTCGACACCGTCCCGGCTCAGGGCAACATTCCGGGCCGGATCGAGGGCGACTCTGTCGTGGGCCTTGGCGCCGCCGACATGAAGGGTTCCTTGGCGGTAATGATCGAGCTTGCGCTCGCCGGAGTGGGCCTCAGCGGCGACCGCGCCGTCGACTACGGCTTTCTATTTTTCAGTCGCGAGGAGCTGCCCGCAAGCGAGAGCTCGTTGACGCCGCTGCTGGCTTCCAACCCGGGCCTGCAGAGCGCAGAGCTGGCCGTGATGATGGAGCCAACTGCGAATGTGGTTCAGGCCGGCTGCCTCGGCAACTGCGGTGCGACTTGGCGCTTCATGGGCCGCAGCGGCCACTCGGCGCGGCCATGGCTTGCCGACAACGCGATCGAACGCCTCGGCGAGGGAATCGCTGCGATCACCGCGCTGGAACCAATCGAGCACGAATTCAACGGTCTTGTCTTCCGTGAGGTGATCTCGGTCACAAGCGTCGCCGGCGGCGTAGCTCGGAACGTGATTCCAGGCGAGGCGACGGCTTATCTGAACTACCGCTATCCCCCCGGGATTTCGCGGGCCGACGCTGAGGCGCGGCTGAGGTCGATCTGCGAGCCGTTTGGAACGATCGAGATTGAAGGCAACTCGCCGTCCGGATCGGTCGAGCTCGACGGCAATCAGGCTCAACGTCTGGTTGCGCTCGTAGACCGCCCCGTCGAGCCGAAGCAGGCATGGACGCCAGTGGCCGAATTTGACGCCGCCGGCATCGCAGCTCTCAACTACGGGCCGGGAACGCCGGCCCAGGCTCATACCGTTGACGAGTCAGTTGACGGCTCAGCGCTTGCCGAGTCCTTCCTGACGCTCGAGAAGTTCGCACAGGGGCCGGGCTGATGCAAATCAACCCTCTGGTCGAAGAGCTTGGGGAGTATCCATTCACGGAACTGACGGCGAAACGGATCGCGCTTGAGAAGAGCGGCAGGACGATCATCAACTTTGGGGTCGGCGAGCCGCGAGAGCCCACGCCGCAATTCATTCGGGAAACGCTCGCAAGGGCGGTGCTTGACGAGGAGCGCTCACAATATCCCTCGGCCGCCGGGATGGAGCAGCTGCGCGAGTCGATTGCAAACTGGGTCGAGCGCCGATA
>WLNX01000055.1 GCA_009699565.1 Actinomycetota bacterium
AGACCTTGGCGGCTCGATCCGCGTTGGCCTTGAAGACAACCTCTACCTGCCGAGCGGCGAGATGGCCGGTTCAAACGGCGATCTCGTGGCCGTCGCCCGGCAGATGACGGAAGCGGCCGGCAGACGGCCCGCAACTGTCGCCGAAGCGCGTGGGCTGCTCGGCATCCCGGCTCCGGCCGCCTAAGCTTCGACGATGCCTCTCCCGCTTGAAGATCTCAGAGTCCTCGACCTCTCCCGCCTGCTGCCCGGCCCGTTCTGTTCGCTGCTGCTGGCCGACTGCGGCGCCGACGTAATCAAGGTGGAGGACACCGGGATGGGCGACTACGCGCGCTGGTCGCCGCCGTTCCACGAGGGCGTTGAGAAGTCGGCCGGGGGAGCGCTCTTCCTGGCGCTGAACCGCAACAAGCGCTCGATCCGCGTCAACTTGAAGAGCGACGAGGGCCGCGACCTGCTGCTGAAGCTTGCCGAGGACGCCGACATCGTCCTCGAATCGTTCCGTCCCGGCGTGCTCGACCGCCTTGGAGTGGGCTACGAAGCGCTAAGGGCGGCCAACCCGGGGATCGTCTACTGCGCGATCACCGGCTACGGCCAGGACGGTCCATACGCCGACCGCGCCGGACACGACATGAACTACCTCGCCAACGCCGGACTGCTCGGCCTGACCGGCGACCTAGGCGGACCGCCGGTGCAGTCGGCGGCTCAGATCGCCGACATCGGCGCCGGTTCGCTGATGGCCGCATTCGCGATCCTCGCCGCGATCCGCGAGCGCGACCGCTCCGGAGAGGGGCAGTCGATCGACATCTCGATGACCGACGGCGCGCTTGCCTGGATGGTGATGCCCTCGGCGGTGACGTTGGCCGGAGGCAAGCCGCCGCGCCGGGGCGAAGGCGAGCTGGCAGGCGGCTTGGTCTGCTACCGCCCCTACGAATGCAAGGACGGCTGGGTGTCGATGGGTGCGTTGGAGCCAAAGTTCTGGAAGCTGTGGTGCGAGGGCAGCGGCCATGAGGAGCTGATCGAGAAGCAGTTCGAGCGCCCCGGCAGCGAAGCGCACAAGCAGATTGAAGCCGTCTTCATGGAGCGCACCAGGGCAGAGTGGGCCGAGTTTGCCGCCAAGTACGACTGCTGCGTTGAACCGCTTCTTGAGGTCGAGGAGGCACTTGAGTCGGAGCTCTTCAAGGCGCGCGGCATGGTGACCGCACTGACGCAGCCGGGCGCCGTCAACCCTGTCCGCGTCGTCGCGAGCCCGCTCGCCTTCTCGCGCACGCCGGTGGACAACGACCGCCTTCCGGCTCCCTCGCTTGGCGAGCACACGCACGAAGTGCTCGCCGCTGCCGGTTACGACGCCGATCAGATTGCCGAGCTTGAGGCGGGCGGCGCAGTCGGCGGCCTCAGCGACGCCAGCGGATCGTTCCTCAGCTGAGCCGTTCTACCAGCGCGCGCTGTGGCGTTCCATCACGCCGAAGCCGCTGGCCAGCTCGACGCCGCCCGGGAAAGTGCCCGCGAAGGTGCCAAACGGCTGGCTGTACTCGCTGGCAAAGATTTTCAGGTCCTCGCTGTTGGCTCGCTCCGCTTCCGCGCTGAAGGCGAGCGAACAGTCGCTGTCGGGGAAGTCGACACCCGCCAGGTCGGCGGGAAACTCGGCGGGCGGAAGCTCGCGGGCGGCTCCGTCTACCCAGAGCGTCCGTTCGCTCGCGGTTGGAGCGTCGTGGACGCCGCTGACGATGTTCCATGCCAGCGCGCTGCCGTCGGCTGCCGCGCCGACTCCCGCTGACCAGTTCCAAGCCGTGTCGCGGGCGTGGTATCCGGCCGTCGCGTCAACCAGCCCCGAAGCTTCGACCCGCTGCACCCTGCCTGCGGCATGAATGGTGCCGCTGGCGGTAATGGGCAGCTTGCGGGTCCAGATGTACGAGGCTCCGTGGCGACTGACGACCTCAACCGGTTCGCCGTTAGGGCGAAGGGCGATGTCGATCTTCGCTCGGCGGCTCTTGACGCTGAGGCGGCCGTTGGCAATGGCAACCATCCGCGGGCTGAAGGCGGTCTGCTCGAGCAGCTCGCCGCTGGAGCGGTCGAGCACGGCCCAGAAGGAGTGCGGGATTCCGCCGACTCTTACCGTCGCCGCGCACAGCATCAGCTCATCTCCGTACACGCCCGCGTAGATCCAGCGCTTAAGCGGTCGCCGGTCATGGACCAGCGGCATTGCCGCAGGCGGCAGCGCCAGCCCTGACGGCCGCACACTGCCGTCGCTGCGGATCGGGAGTTCGTTGAGGCTCACGCAGGCCACGCTACCGAAGCGGGGTATTCTTGCCCGGTCTTGCGCGTTTCAGCGATCCAGCTCACAGCAACCCCGGACCTTTCGGCGAACATCGCGAAGGCCGACGCTTTGGTGCGGGAGGCCGCGGCCGCCGGGGCGCAGTTCGTGCTGCTGCCGGAGTGGTGGGCGTCCGGCGGCTCCGCGGCCGAAAAGCTCGCAGCCGCAGAGAGCCTTGAAGGCGAGGCGCTGTCGTGGGCCGCTGCAATCGCCGCCGAGCTGGGGATTGATCTAGTCGCAGGCTCCGTAACGGAGCGGGTAGAAGACCAGTCCAAGCTCCACAACACCAGCGTCCATCTGGGCCCCGACGGGCAGCGCAAAGCGGTCTACCGCAAGATCCACCTCTTCGACAATCAGCTTGAAGGATCGAGCTTCCGTGAATCGGAGCACCAGCTTCCGGGCGATCAAGTCGTCAACAGCGAGGCGGCTGACGGAACCCGGTTCGGACTGAGCATCTGTTACGACCTCCGTTTTCCAGAGCTCTACCGCCTGCAGGCAGTCGAGGGCGCGCAGATGCTGATAGTGCCGGCCTGCTTCACGAGGCCGACGACCGAGGCCCATTGGGAGAGTCTGCTGCGGGCACGGGCGATCGAAAACCACTGCTTCGTGATCGCCGCCAACCAGGTCGGCGAGCCCGGGCCGGGGATGGACTGCGGCGGCGAATCAATGATTCTCGACCCATGGGGCAGGGTTCTGGCCAAAGCCGATACAAAGAGTCAGATGGTGATCAGCGCCGACTTGGATTTCAGCGAGCAGGAGCGAATCCGCAACCAGCTGCCCTCGCTCGCGTCGCGGCGGCCTGAAACCTATGGCAGCGTCGACAGAGGGATCTCCTGATGTCGACCGCAGGCTCCCAGCAGGCGACTGAGAAGCGCAGGCTGATCCTCGATGCCGCGGTTCGCGTCTTCGCGCGCGAGGGCTTCCACGGCTGCCGCGTTGCCGACATCGCCGACGAGGCCGGAGTTGCCTACGGGCTCGTCTACCACTACTTCCGCTCCAAGGACGAGATTCTTGACACGCTCTTCCTAGAGCGCTGGGGGCTGATGCTGGAAGAGATCGCGAGGGTAGACGCCGAGCCCGCGCCGGTCCGCGAGAAGCTCGCTGCGATCGCGGGGTTCATCGTCGATTCGTACCGCTACGACCCCGACCTGATGAAGGTGATCATCGTTGACGTGACGCGCGCCGCCAACTCGTTTGGCCGCAGCCATCTCGACGAGATCCGAGCAGCCTACGAACTGATCGGGGCGATCGTGGAATCGGCCCAGAAAAGCGGCGAGCTGCGCAGAGACATCACGCCGACCTTCGCGGCAATGGCCTTCTACGGCGCCGTCGAGCAGGTCCTTAGTGGCTGGATCTTCGACATCCTGCCCGAAGCGGCCGAGGACTACGACCAAGCCAAGGAGTTCATCGTCAGCACCATCTGCGACGGGCTGGAGCCGCGCTAAGGCAACCTGATTCGGGCAGGTCGCTTGCGTTTTGAGCTGGCTGGTGCGCTACCGTCCCAGCGATGGACAACGAAATCATCAAACGGCTCGCTTGGATGGGCTTTGTGGCCGGACTTGAAGCCCTCGCCAGCATCGCTGCACTGCGCCTCGCGGCATTCGTCTGGCAGCGGTTCCTCGACGAAGAACCACCAGCGTGAGCGCCGATCCAAATCAGCCCCCGGTGATTCCCGGACCGCGCGATCCAAGTCAGGCGGCCGCACCGTCTCCGGCTTTCGATCCACCTGCGCCGCAGTCGGTTCCTACAGAGCAGGCCTCCTATACGCCGCCCGCCTTTGAAGCCCACGCTCCAGAGCGGACTCTGCTCGAGAAGCGTCCGGAGATTCTCGTGGGCCTTGCCGCGGCAGGCGGCTTCGTCGCCGCGCAGCTGCTCGGCCGCATTCGGGGGCGCTAGCCGATGTCCAACGCTCCCGGCCCCAACGACAGCGCACTCGCCCAGGCGATTCAGCGTGTCAGCAGCGACACCCGCGGCCTGATCCAGGATCAGGTTGATCTCGCAAAGCTTGAGCTTCAGCAGAAGGCGACGGTCTTCGGCCGCGGCACCGTGATTGCGATTGCGGCAGGGGTCTTCCTGATCGGCGCGCTGCTGCTGATCATCGAGGGCGCAAGCTGGCTTGCGTGGTACCTCTTCTTCCCCAACGACACATTCTTCTGGGGCTTCTTCCTGATGGCCTTCCTGCTCATTGTTTGTGCGGTTCTCGCCGGGTTGCTGGCTGCCAAGATGCTGAAGAAGGCGAAGGTTCCGGTCCCCGATCAGGCGCTGGCCGCGGCCCGTCAGACGCAGGCCGTGATCAGCGAAGAGGCGCGCTTGACAAGCGAACAGGTCCGCGACGCCGTCGTGCTGCCAGAGGAGGACCGCTGATGAGCCCTTCACGCGATCAGGAGCAGCTGCGCGCATCGATCGCTCAGCGCCAAGCCGACCTCGCCCAGTCGCTGACTCAGCTGCGCGGTGAAGTTGTTGCGGTCGCCGACTGGCGCACCCAAGTGAACCGCCACCGCCCGAAGGTTCTTGCCGGTGCAGCGGTCGCGGGCTTTGTGATCGGCGGCGGCATCGCCGCGCTGATCGGCCGCAAGCGCCGCTACTAGAAGCTCAGGGTGCCAGCAGATCGGGGTTAATCCCCGACACGCCAAGCACTCCCGGTCCTGCGTGGGTGCCGATCACCGGGCCGATCTCGGAGCAGAGGAGCGGCTCGGTTCCAAAGATTTCGCGGCCTCGTTCAATCATCTGGTCGGCAAGATCCGGCACTTCAATGTGCTGGACGATCCACGAAGTAGCCCCGGCCTCCTTGCGCTCCTCGAGCAGCTCGACCATCCGTTCAAAGGCGCGGCGGTTGGTGCGAACCCGCTCAACCGGCGTGATGACCTCGTCAAAGCTGAGAATCGGCTTGATCTTCAGGGCGCTGCCAAGCCAAGCCTGAGCGGCGCCAATCCGCCCTCCGCGGCGCAGATACTCCAGCGTGTCGACCGAGAACCAGATCTTCACGTCATCAACTGCGGCCAAGGTGCGAGCCTTGACGGCCTCTACGTCGCGGCCGCCGCGGGCTGCGCTGGCAGCCGCCAGGACTATCGCTGCTAGGCCGCCGGCTGCGCTGCGCGAATCAACTACTTCGATCGTTCGCTGCGACCCGTCGCCCGTCAGCTCGGCTGCCGCTTGGCGCGCGCTGTCGCAGGTGCCTGAGATTCCGGCTCCCAAGTGCACAGAGACAATGTCGAAGCCCTCCGCGATCAGCGGCTCGTAGACGGCCATGAAATCGCCCGGTGATGGCTGCGATGTCGTCGGCAGATCGCTGCGCGTGCGCAGATCCTCGTAGAAGGCGTGGAAGTTAGGCATGTCGGCCTCGCGCGTCAATGTTCCGCCGTCGTTCACGTAGAGGCTGACTTGATGGATGCCGTAGTCGGCAATCATCTCGCGCGGGAGGTAGTGGGTTGAGTCGGTTACGACGGCGACAGGCACATGGCGACCCTATTACACCGGCGGTACCCTCGACTTGTGGTCACCCTCTACAGATGCCCCGCGCCGACCGATCGGCTCTGCGCGTGCGGGCGTGTCGCGCGCGAGCTTGCCGCGCAGGGGATCGAGGCCGAGCAGCTGCGCGTCCCTTGGCGCAAGAGCGGGCGCGACGAAGTTGAGCAGCTAAGCGGCCAGCGTACGGTGCCGCTGCTGGTGACCGAGGAAGGCGAAGCGATCTGCGACTCGCGCAGGATCGTCGAGCACTTACGTCGCGCTTTCGGCGACGGTCATGTTGGGGCCTCCGCGGAGCATGAGCCCGCCGACGATCGCACCAACAACGAAGATCGCGGCGGAGAACCAGAAGGCGGCGGTGTAGCCGTGGATCGCGGCGGAAGCGGCGACACTGGACGAGGCGACCTTGCCGCTGGCGTAGTTGACGGTGGCCGTGGCGGCGATCGTGCTGAGCAGCGCAGTGCCGGCGGCCCCGCCGACCTGCTGACAGGTGTTGACCAGCGCCGAAGCGACGCCGGCGTCCTCGGGGATCACGCCGAGCGTGGCAGTGTTGATGGCGGTCGCGAAGATCATCCCGAAACCGAGACCGAGGATCATCAGGCCGGGGAGGACGTTGGGTCCGTAGGTCGAGTTGATGTCCAGTTGGGCGAGGTAGGTCATGCCGGCGGCCCCGAAGATCATGCCGGTGACGACCAGCGGCCTCGGCCCGGTCTTCGGCAGGAAGCGGGTCTGAGCGACGATCGAAGCGGTGACGATGCAGACGGGCATCGGCAGGAACGCAAGACCGGCTTGGATCGGGGTGAAGTTGAGGCTTTGCTGCATGAAGTAGGTGAGGAAGAGGAAGACTCCGAAGATTCCAAGGCCGGCGATCAGGATCGTGAGGAAGGAGCCTCCGCGGTTCCTGTCCTCGACGACCCGCAGGGGCAGCAGGGGGTGGGCAGCGCGGCGCAGCCAGAAGTAGAAGAGGACCAGCAGCAGGGCGGCGCCGCCTAGCATCGCCAGCGTGATCGGTGCGCCCCAGCCGGCGCTCTCCGCCTTTGAGAAGCCAAAGACAACCAGCAACAGGCCTCCGCAGCCGAGAATCGTGCCGGGGATGTCCAGCTCCGCATGCGCGGCAGAGGCGACGTTCTTGATCAGCCACAGCGCCACCAGCGCAGCCGGGATCGCAAAGAAGAGGTTTACGTAGAGGCACCAGCGCCAAGAGAGGTACTCGGTCAGCACGCCGCCGAGAAGGAGTCCGATTGCTGCGCCGCCGCCGCTGATCGCGCCGAAGATCGCAAACGCCTTCCCGCGTTCCGCCTCGTCGGTGAAGGTCGTTGTGAGGATCGAGAGCGCGGCAGGCGCGAGGATCGCTCCAAATGCGCCCTGGAGGGCACGGGCGAACACCAGCACCTCGAAGCTCTGCGCGCTGCCGCCGATCGCCGATGCGACCGAGAAGCCGATCAGTCCAGCGATGAACGTCCACTTGCGTCCGAACAGGTCGGAGAGGCGCCCTCCGAGCAGCAGCAGCCCTCCGAAGGCAAGCGCGTAGGCGGTGATAACCCATTGGCGTGAACCGTTTGAGAAACCAAGGTCCGCTTGGGCGGAGGGGAGAGCGATGTTGACGATCGTTGCGTCGAGGACGACCATCAGCTGTGCGACGCCGATGACGGCGAGCACGTACCAGCGGCGGACGTGATGAGGGTTGCCGCTGTGATCGACTTCAGCGACTGCTGTCGATGCCAAGGAGTTAGCCGAGCCGGTTTTCGATCTGAATCGGCGCTGCTTCGCCGGGCTTCGCAGCTTCCGGAAGCGGTTCGGCCGTCGCCGATGAAGGCGCACCTAGGACGGTGGCAAGCTCGCCGCTCTCATACATCTGACCAACGATGTCGGCTCCGCCTACCAGTTCGCCACGAACGAAGAGCTGGGGAATCGTCGGCCAGTTGGAGAGGGAGGAAAGCTCCTGGCGGATGCGGGGATCGGCGAGGACGTCAACCGACGAGAACTCGGTCTTTGTTGCCGTTAGTGCGGCGCATGTGCGTGCCGAGAAGCCGCACATCGGCTGCTCTGGAGTTCCCTTCATGAAGAGAATTACGTCGTTGGAGGCGATCGCCTCGGCAAGAGCGTCACGCAGTGGGTTTTCAGGCTGATCGGTCATGGAGTCTCCGTCGTCAAGGCTAGGGCATGGATGGTGCCGCCGAGTTCTCCCTCATCAAAGATCGAGTAGACGAGGCGGTGCTGCTCGATCAGGCTCAGGCCGGTGAAGTCGCCTGCGACAACGCGAGCAGTGAAGTGAACGTTGTCGTCGCTCTCCACATCCGCCTGTGCACCCGGGATGCCGGTCTCGATTCGTTCCTTCACTTCGGCTGCAGATGGCATTGGAAGAGAGGGTAGAGCACCGCTATACTTCGTGAAGCGATGAGCACAACGGAAGTCACATTCAAGGCCAAGGGAATCGTCCTCAGCGAGGTCGGCGCAGCGAAGGCGCGCGAGTACCTTGACGCTCAGGGTGCCGACGTGGCCGTCGCCGGGCTCCGTGTCGGCGTCAAGGGTGGAGGCTGCTCAGGCTTCCAGTACCAGCTCGCCTTCGACGAGCAGCGCGACAGCGACATCGTCTTTGAAGATCACGGTCTGAAGCTGCTCGTTGACCCGCAGCACATCGGCTACGTCGACGGTTCCGAAATCGACTTCGTCGAGTCTCTTCAGGGAGCCGGCTTCCAGGTCAACAACCCGAATGTTGTCGCTGCCTGCGGCTGCGGCTCTTCGTTCCAAGTAAAGGACGAAGAAGAAGCCGTCAGCGCGCTCTAGCCTTCGGGCCTGTCGATCGTCCACCAGATCACGCGGCAGGCTGCGGATCTGTGCGGGCGCCAGCGCTCGGCCAGCTCTTCAAGCGCGGCGCGCTTGGGGGTTTCCTTCAGTCCGTAAGCCTTCTCAACGCCCTTGCAGATGGCGAGATCGCCCCAAGGAAGCACATCGGGCCTTCCGAGTTGGAACATCAGGAACATGTGAGCCGACCACTCGCCGATCCCGCGGATCGTCGTCAGTTCGGCGACGATCTCCTCGTCGGAAAGCTCGCTGACATGTTCCAGGTCAACGGCGCCTGACTCGACCTGCTCCGCAAGCGAGCGCAGGTAAGAGACCTTTGAACCGGACAGGCCGACGGCTGCGCGCAGCTCTTCGGGGTCATCGGCAAGAATCTCAGCCGGCGTCGGCGGCCGCCCGCCGAAGCGCTCGAGCAGCCTCCCCCAGAGGATTGCGACGACGTGGTTGGAGAGCTGCTGACCGACGATCGTTCGCACCAATGCTGCGTAGTGCTCCTGCTCGCGGTCGTTCTCCTCGACCAGCAGCACGTCGTGGGCCTCGAGCAGCTGAGCCAGCACCGGATCGCACTGAGCCAGATGGGCTCGGATCGCCTGGTCGTCGTGCTTCGTGCTCAAGCCGAAAGAGCGTCGGCGGAAACC
>WLNX01000056.1 GCA_009699565.1 Actinomycetota bacterium
ATCGCGGGCATGGCAGAGCACCTCGATCTACCCCTTCTCTCAAGCGGAAAAGTCCGTGAGGTCTACGAACTTGGCGACGATCTCCTGATGGTCGCCTCGGACCGGATCTCGACTTACGACGTGATCCACCCGACGCCGATCCCCGGTAAGGGCGCCGTCCTCACGGGCATCTCAGACTTCTGGTTCGACCGCACCTCGGCGATCGTCGCCAACCATCTGATCTCCGTCACCGACGGCGTTCCGGACGAGGTCCGCGGCCGCGCGATGGTGGTCAAGCGGCTGAAGATGCTGCCGATCGAGTGCATCGTCCGCGGTTACATCACCGGCTCCGGCTGGAGCGACTACAAGAAGACCGGCAGCGTCTCGGGGATCGAGCTGCCGGCCGGTCTGGAGGAGTCCCAGCAGCTACCCGAGCCGCTCTTCACTCCCTCTACAAAAGCCGAGGTTGGTCACGACGAGGCGATCAACTTTGAGCAGGCGGCCGAACTTGTTGGCGACCTTGAGCTGACCGAGCGGGTCCGCGACGCGGCGATCGAGCTCTACCGCTTTGCCGCCGAATATGCGCGCGGCCGCGGCGTCATCCTTGCCGACACCAAGTTCGAATTTGGCCTTGACGCCGACGGCCAGCTAACGGTCGGTGACGAGGTGCTCACGCCTGATTCGTCGCGCTATTGGCCGGTTGACGGCTACGAGGTCGGCCGCAGCCAACCGAGCTTTGACAAGCAGTATGTGCGCGACTGGGCGACCGCCAGCGGCTGGGACAAGACCGAGCCGGCGCCGGCGCTGCCGGAGGACGTTGTCGAGGGAACGACGGCGCGTTACGCCGAGGCCTACGAGCTGATCACCGGCGAGCCGCTCGCTGCCTGGTTGGAACGGACCGGGGGAACCATCTGATGCGAGCGCGAGTCCTGGTCCGGCCCAAGCGGGGAATCCTCGACCCTCAGGGCGTCGCCGTCGAACGCGCGCTGCCCGCACTTGGCTTCAAGGGCGTCAGCGACGTCCGCGTCGGCCGTCTCGTTGAACTTGAGATTGAAGATCCGTCGCAGCTGGAAGCGATCTCGTCTGCGCTGCTGGCAAATCCTCTGATCGAGGATTTTGAGATCGAGCTGCTCGACGACGCGCCCGCCGCGTGAAGACCGGCATCCTCCGCTTCCCCGGGAGCTGCGACGAAGTCGACGCGCAGCTGGCTGCAGGGCTGGTTGGTGAGGCCGTTCTGTTGTGGCACGGCGACCGCGACCTCCAGGACGTGGACGCGGTCATCGTCCCTGGTGGCTTCTCCTACGGCGACTACCTGCGCGCCGGGGCGATTGCCCGCTTCTCGCCGGTGATGGAGTCGGTCGTCGAGTTCGCCGGCGACGGCGGCATCGTGCTTGGGATCTGCAACGGCTTTCAGGTTCTCTGCGAAGCCGGCCTGCTGCCCGGCGCCCTGCTGCCAAACGCCAACCGCCGCTTCACCTTCCGTCAGGTTGAGCTTGAGGTTGTCGAGCCGGACACCGCGTTCACCAGCGCCTGTCCTGCCGGCGAGATGCTCAGCATCCCCGCCAAGCACGGCTCCGGCCGCTACTACGCCGACGAGCCGACGCTCGACCGGCTCGAGGCGGACGGGCAGGTGGTCCTGCGCTACCGCCCGGAGCAGAACTTCAACGGCTCCCTTCGCGAGATCGCCGGTGTCCGCAACGCCGCCGGCAACGTCTTCGGGCTGATGCCCCATCCCGAGCACGCCGTTGACGCTCTGACCGGATCAACCGACGGGCTGAGGATCTTTGAGTCGATGCACGAAGCGGTCGAGGGCGCGCGTGTCTGAGCAGCTCCCGACGCTTAAGGACGCGCTTGCGCTCGGGCTGACGGAGGCCGAGTACGACCTCGTCTGCGAGAAGCAGGGCAGCCCGCCCAACCAGGTCGAACTGGCGATGTACTCGCTGCTCTGGAGCGAGCACTGCGCCTACAAGCACTCGAAGAAGCTGCTCGTGACGCTCCCCACCGAAGGGCCCGCCGTTGTGATGGGCCCGGGCGAGAACGCCGGCGCCGTCGACGTCGGCGACGGCCTGATCTGCGCCTTCAAAGTCGAGTCGCACAACCACCCGAGCGCAGTGGAGCCCTTCCAAGGCGCGGCAACAGGCGTCGGCGGGATCCTCCGAGACATCTTCGCGATCGGCGCCCGCCCGATCGCAATCCTCGACTCGCTCCGCTTCGGCGACATCGAGGAGAGCGAACGCTCGCGCTACCTGCTTGAGCACGCCGTTGCCGGGATCGGTCACTACGGCAACTCGATCGGCGTCCCGACCGTCGGCGGCGAGGTCTACTTCGAAGCGGCTTACGAGAAGAACTGCCTCGTCAACGCGATGGCGTTGGGTCTTGGACCGCGCGAGCAACTGATGCGCAGCGCCGCGGCCGGCGTCGGCAACGTCGTCCTGATCTACGGCGCCTCAACCGGCCGCGACGGGATCGGCGGCGCCTCGGTACTCGCTTCGGCCGAGCTTGGCGAGGGCGACGACGACAAGCGGCCAACGGTTCAGGTCGGAGACCCGTTTGAAGAGAAGAAGCTGATGGAGTGCTCGCTTGAGCTGCTGGAACTCGGCCTGATCGTCTCGCTTCAGGATCTCGGCGCGGCGGGTCTCACCTCGTCGGCCTGCGAGATGGCCTCGAAGGGCGAGGTCGGAATCGACATCGATGTTCGCAAGGTGCCGCTGCGCGAAGCCGACATGGAACCTTTCGAGATCATGGTCAGCGAGTCGCAGGAGCGGATGCTCTGCGTGATCGAACCCAAGGATGTCGAAGCGGTTCGCGCGATCTGCGACAAGTGGGAGGTCAGCTCCGCGGCGATCGGCGAGGTGACCGATACGCGCCTGATGCGGATCTACTCGGACGACGAGTTGGTCGGCGAGATGCCGGTCGAGGCGCTCGTTGACGACTGCCCGATCTACGACCTCGCTCCGCAGAAGCCCGAAGAGCAGCTGTACGACGCGCCGCCGGTCCGACTCGACGCCTCAGCCGGCTTTGGCGACGCGCTTGTGGCGCTGGTCGGTTCTCCGAACATCAGCTCGCGCCGCCCGCTCTTCGAGCAGTACGACCCGATTGTTCAGTCGCGCACGGTGCGCCGCCCTGAGCAGGCCGACGCGGCCGTGCTTATTCTGCCCAACGGCAGCGCTCTTGCCGCCAGCATCGACGGCAACGGCCGCCGCGTCGCCGCCGACCCGTACCGCGGAACCCTCGGCGTCGTCCTCGAGTGCGCTTCGAACCTGGCCTGCGTAGGGGCCCAGCCGCTCGGGACGACCAACAACCTCAACTTCGGCAATCCCGAGAAGCCCCACGTCGCCTGGCAGCTGACCGAGGCGGTCCGCGCGATAGCCGACGCCTGCACGGCGCTGGAAGCGCCGATCGTCGGCGGCAATGTTTCGCTTTACAACGAGGGCGCCTCGGGTCCGATCTACCCGACTCCGGTTATCGGAATGGTCGGGCTGCTGCCCGACGCCTCCCGCGCTGGGCGGCTCGGCTTTGTCGAGGAGGGCGAGACGATCGCGCTGGTAGGTCCGTTCAAGCCGTCGCTGGCCGCAAGCGAGCTGAGCAAGCTGCGCGGCGAGCCGCTCCCCGACGGCCTTCCCGACATTGACATCGAGGCTGTCCGGGCGGCGCAGATCGCCGTCCGCGATGCGGTCCGCGAAGGGCTGATCGATTCTGCACACGACATCGCCGAGGGTGGCGTTGCCGTGGCGCTGGCGGAGTGTGCTTTGGCGGCCTCGCTCGGTGCCTCTGTGACGATCGACGACAACGGCGACGCGTGGCAAGCGCTCTTCGGAGAGGCTCCCGGCGGTTTCATCGTTTGCGGCCACGCGACCGCGATCGCACAGTTCTCGGAGCGGACCGACCTGACCGTTATCGGCAAGGTCACGGGCAGCGAGCTGCGGATTGAGGCGGGCTCCGCGCTGATCGAGGTGGGCCTCGACGAGCTGCGCACCAGCCACCGTGCGCTGGAGGAACTTTTCCAATGATCGGTCAGCTTCAAGCGGCCGGGAATGGCGGACTCTGGTGGTACCCTTGACCACTCTGCCCCGTAAGCCGACCGGACGGGAGTCATGACGCATCAGGACTGCTGCGATGAACGCGAAGGACCGCGCGACGAGTGCGGTGTCTTCGGCATCTATGCCCCCGGCAAGGAGGTCGCTCGGCTTGCCTACTTCGCGCTCTACGCGCTCCAGCACCGCGGCCAGGAGTCTGCCGGGATCGCCGCCGCGGACGATGGCGGCTTCATCATCACCCAGCGCGCCCTCGGCCTCGTAAGCCAAGTTTTCAAGGAGCACGATCTGAGGGCGCTTGACGGCGACCTCGCGATCGGCCACGTGCGCTACTCCACGACCGGATCCAACGGCTGGGAGAATTCGCAGCCGGTCCATCGCACCGGCAGCGCCACCAGCAGCGGCCGCGAGCTGGCGCTGGCCCACAACGGAAACCTCACAAACGCAGTCGAACTGCACGCCGAGCTTCGCGCCCAGGGCGTTGAGTTCTCGTCAACTTCGGATTCGGAGATCATCGCCGCGCTGATCGCCGACGATCCAAGCCCGACGATCGAAGAGTCGGTCTGCGCGGTGATGCCGATGCTGCAGGGCGCCTTCTCCACGGTCGTGATGACGAACGAGCGGATCGTCGCCTTCCGTGACCCGGCCGGGGTTCGCCCGCTGGTGCTCGGCCAGCTCGACGACAGCTACTGCGTCGCCAGCGAATCGTGCGCGCTCGACATCATTGGCGCCACCTACATGCGCGACATCCTGCCCGGCGAGATGGTGTCGATCGGCGCCGACGGGATCCGCACAAAGATGGTTGTCGAAGGAGCGCGTGAGGCTTTCTGCCTCTTCGAGTACATCTACTTTGCGCGCCCCGACTCGCAGATGAACGGCACCGTGCTGCAGGCTGCGCGCGGGCGGATGGGGGAGGCTCTCGCCCGCGAGCATCCCGCGCCCAGCGCCGATCTCGTGATCGCCGTACCCGACTCGGGCAACGCTGCGGCCCGCGGCTATGCCCGCGAGAGCGGCCTGCCCCAGGACGACGGCTTCGTCAAGAACCGCTACGTCGCACGGACCTTCATCCAGCCCGGCCAAGAGCTTCGCAAGCAGGGGCTTAGGCTCAAGTTCAACCCGCTCCCGGAGATCGTCGGCGGCAAGAAGCTGGTCGTCGTCGACGATTCGATTGTCCGCGGCAACACGACACGCCAGATCGTCGAAATGTTGCGCGCCGCAGGAGCGCTTGAGGTGCATCTGCGGATCTCGGCCCCGCCGATCCGCAACCCGTGTTATTACGGCGTCGACATGTCAACGCGCGAGGAGATGATCGCCCACGGCAAGACGGTTGAAGAGATCGCCGCGATGCTCGGCGCCGACTCGCTGGCCTATGTGTCGCTTGAGGGCGTCTACGGCGCGATTGAGGGCGATCCCGCGACCCACTGCGACGCCTGCTTCTCCGGGAACTATCCGCTGCCTGTTGCCGAAGAGGGCAACAAGATGGCGTTTGAGTCGCCGCTTCCGATGGCTCCCACCTCGGCTTGACGACCTCGGCCATGGACCCCGCCGCGGCGCTGACCGAGATCTTCGGCTTCGACGACTTCCGTCCCGGCCAGCGGCAGGCGGTAGAAGGTGCTCTCGCCGACCGCGACGTCCTGCTGGTGATGCCCACCGGCGCCGGCAAGTCTCTCTGTTACCAGCTGCCGGCGCTGCTGCGGGACGACCTTTCGATCGTTGTCTCGCCGCTCGTCTCGCTGATGCTCGATCAGGTTGAATCGCTCGAGCGGCGCGTCGGCGACAAGGTCGCCCTGATCAACGCGCAGCAGGACGCAGCCACAAACCGCGAGGTGCTCCGCCGCGCACAGGACGGCGAGCTGCGCCTGCTCTACGTCGCCCCCGAGCGCTTTGCCTCGCCAGGCTTTCTTGAGGCGCTCAAGGAGGTTGAGATCGGCTGCTTCGTAGTCGACGAGGCCCACTGCGTGTCGCAGTGGGGGCACGACTTCCGTCCCGACTACTTCCGCCTCGGAGACGCCGCCCGCTGGCTCGGAGCCAAGTCGATCTTTGCCTCCACGGCGACCGCGACGCCGCGCGTCGCCGGCGACATTCAGGAGCGGCTCGGTCTCGACCAGCCGGTCGAGGTCGCAACGGGCTTCGACCGCCCCAACCTGACGTTCGCGGTGGCGCCGTCAAACTCGGCCGCCCATTCGCGCGCTCAGCTCGCTTCGGCGCTGGCATCCGCGGACGCGCGCCCGGCGATCGTCTACGCCGGCACCCGCAAGCAGACGGCCGAGGTTGCCAAGGACCTGGCCGCCGACATCGGTGTGAAGGTTGTCGCCTACCACGCCGGCCTGGAGCGCGACAAGCGCGCAAAGATCCAGCGCAGCTTCATGGACGGCAGCGTTGACGTCGTCGTCGCCACCAACGCTTTTGGCATGGGCGTCGACAAGGCCAATGTCCGCACAGTCGTCCACGTGAGCGTGCCACAGTCGGTTGAAGCGTGGTATCAGGAGGCCGGCCGCGCGGGGCGCGACGGCGAGCCGGCCCGCGCGTTGCTGCTGGCCCAGAACAAGGACAAGGGGCTGCACGTCTTCTTCATCGAGCGCTCCGAGGTAGACCAGGCCGAGCTCGACCGCGTCGCGCTGAAGCTGCTCGCCTCGGCTCCCGACGGGCGCTATGACCTTGAGCTTCGGGACCTTGGCCGCGAGCCCGATCAGATCCGCGCGATCATCGGCCACCTTGCGCGGGCCGGCGTGATCCGCCCCTCGCCGGCCCCGATGGATCGCCAGATCGGCCGCGTCGACGGCGCCTACGACAGCCGCACCCGCGGGCTCTGTCAGGTCTCTTCAAAGCAGGCCACCAAGGCACGCTGGGCCGCCTACCGCGCCGTCTGGGAGTTCGTTGAAACGCCAAGCTGCCGGCGAGCCGCAGTGCTGGCCCACTTCGGCGACCGCGACCGCGATGCGCCGGCGCTATCCGTTCCCTGCTGCGACGTCTGCAACCCTGAGGCGATCGCAGACGTCGTCTCGGTCAACGTGCGCGCCGCCAAGAAGAGCACCGCCGCCTCGCGCAGCTCGCTGCCGCCGCGCAGGACGCTCACCGACCCTTCGCAGCTCGACGCCGCGATCATCGATCTCGTTGCTTCGGCCAATCCGTCGGTCGGGCGTACCCGCGCCGTTGAAGTTCTGCGCGGAGGGCGCTCCAAGGTCGTCATCAACAACCGCTACAACGAGCTAGAGCACTACGGCAGCTTCGGCAACCTGCACGCCGACGAAGTGCTGGGCCGCGTTGACGCGCTGCTTGGCGAAGGGCGGCTGCAGTCGTCCGGAGGCCGCTTTCCAAAACTGATGCTGGGCAGCAAGGAGGGAGCAAGGCAATGAAGATCGCAGTCCTCGTTTCCGGCCGCGGGAGCAACCTCCAAGCACTGATCAAGAACCTTCACGGCTTCGACGTTGAGATCGTCGCCGTTGCCAGCGACAACGACGACGCGCCGGCGCTTCGTCACGCGCGCACGGCCAACATTCCCACCGGCACCTTCATCGCCGAGTCGTTCGACGATCGCACCGCGCGCGACCTCGCGATCGCCGACTGGCTTGACGAGAACGGCGTCGAACTGGTCGTCCTCGCCGGTTACATGGCTCTGCTCAGCGGCCCCTTCATCGAACGCTTCCGCGACCGCATCGTCAACGTCCACCCGTCATTGCTGCCGTCCTTCCCGGGCACTCGGGCGGTCGAGCAGGCAGTTGCGGCCGGCGTCAAGGTCTTTGGGGTCACCGTCCACCTCGTTGACGAAGGAATCGACAGCGGTCCGATCCTGCTCCAGCGCGCCGTGCAGCTCGACGGCTACAGCGACCCGACCGAGGTTCACCAGATCCTGCAGACGATCGAGCACGAGCTGCTGCCCGAGGGTGTCCGCCTGATGGCCTCCGGAGCGGTCACTCGCGACCCCGGCAACCCGCAGCGGCTGATCATCGGCCGCTGAGCTGCGGTAGCCTCGGCTGATAGCCGTCGACCCTGAAGATTTCGCCCCAGTAGCCGCAGGCGCAGTGCGCGTCCGCCGCGCGCTGCTGTCGGTCTCGGACAAGAGCGGCGTCGTTGAGTTCGCGCAGCGGCTTGCGGCGCTCGGGGTGGAACTGGTCTCGACCGGGGGAACGGCAGCGGCGCTGCGCGGCGCCGGGCTTGAGGTTCGCTCGATCGACGATCTCACCGGTTTCCCCGAGATCATGGACGGCCGCGTCAAGACGCTCAACCCGCGGCTCTACGCCGGGCTGCTCGCGCTCCGCGACAACGGCGAGCACCTGGCCCAGGCCGAAGAGCACGGCATTGAGTTTGTCGACCTCGTCTGCGTGAACCTTTACCCGTTCGAACAGACCGTCGCGACCGAAGGAGTCAGCGACGCCGAGGTGATCGAGCAGATCGACATCGGCGGCCCAACGATGGTTCGCGCCGCAGCGAAGAACGCCGACTTTGCCGCCGTCGTCACGGACCCCTCGCAGTACGACTCGGTCGGCTCCGAGCTGGAAGCTTCGGACGGCCGCCTGTCGCTGGAGACGCGCCGCCGTCTTGCCTCCGAGGCCTTCCAGCTGATCGCCCGCTACGACGCCGCGATCAGCAACTGGTTTGCCGCCCGGGAAGGCGGCACCCCGGAGACGATCGTCACCAGCTACCGGCGCGAACTCGAGCTGCCCTATGGCGAGAATCCGCACCAGCAGGCTGCCTACTACGCGCAGTCAGGTGCCGACGGCAGCGGCGTGCTTGGCTCGGCCGAGCAGGTCAGCGGCAAGCCGCTCTCGTTCAACAACATCCTCGACCTCGACGGTGCCCGCGCAACGCTGGCCGAGCTCGGCAGCGATCAGCCAGCCTGCGTGATTGTCAAACACAACAACCCCTGCGGTGCAGCGCGTGCCGACAGCCTCCTAAACGCCTACCGCAAGGCCTTCGCCGGTGATCCGGTCAGCGCCTATGGCGGCGTGATCGCGCTCAACCGGGTTGTTGACGACGAGACGGCCACGGCGCTCAGCCAGCAGTTCATCGAAGTCCTAATCGCCCCGGGCTACGAGCCTTCGGCGCTTGAGATCCTCTCGGCCAAAGAGAAGGTGCGGATCCTCGTGTCGCCCGGTTCGGGCGCTGCGCCTGAAGGCCCTGACCTGCGCCCGGTCGCGGGCGGGCTGCTGGCCCA
>WLNX01000057.1 GCA_009699565.1 Actinomycetota bacterium
ACCTCGTCGTAGTAACGGGCCTTAAGGCGGGCTGGTGTTTGGGTGGCTGGCATCAGATTGGTCAGTCGAGCTTGGTGTTTGAACGCTTGGTTACGCGGCTGCGGACGCCACCTTCACGGGTGACACCGACGCGCGTTGGACGGTCCTCTTTTGGATCAATGAGCATCACGTTGCTGACGTGGATGGGTCCTTCTTTTTCGATGATTCCGCCTGTTGCACCCTCGCTGTCGGGGGCGGCGTTGGGCAGAGGCTTCTGGTGGCGCTTGATGATGTTGAGACCCTCGACGTAGACCCGCTCCTTCTTTGGGTCAACGCGGAGGACGCGACCGGTCTTGCCACGGTCCTTGCCACTGACAACGGCGACCTGATCGTCTCTGCGAATTCTCATACCCATGCTAGAGCACCTCCGGAGCGAGCGAGATGATCTTCATGAAGTTGCGGTCGCGCAGCTCGCGGGCAACCGGTCCGAAGATGCGGGTTCCGAGCGGGTTGTTGGCGTCGTCGATGATCACTGCAGCGTTCTCGTCGAAGGCGATGTAGGTTCCGTCGTCGCGGCCGAACTGCTTGCGCGTGCGGACGACAACCGCCTTGACGACCTCGCCCTTCTTGACGGTCCCATTCGGGATCGCCTGCTTGACGGTTGCGGTGATCACGTCGCCCACGTGGGCGTAGCGACGGCTTGATCCGCCCTGGACGCGGATGCAAAGGATTTCGCGGGCGCCGGTGTTGTCGGCGACGCGCAGGCGGGATTCGTTCTGGATCATTTCGCACGCTCCAGGATCTCAACGAGACGCCAACGCTTCGTTGCCGACATCGGACGGCTCGCAATCACACGGACGAAATCGCCCTCGCGCGCTTCACTCGACTCGTCGTGAGCATGAAGCGACTTGGTTGAGCGGACGATCTTCTGGTACTTCGGATGGCGCTTTGCGATGTCAACGCGGACGGTGATTGTCTTCGACGCCTTGGTTGACGTGACGATGCCTTGACGTTCCTGTACCGAAGCAACCTCGCGCTCTGCGGGGGGAGTGCCCTCGCGCTTGCCGGCGGCGACGCGCTTCTCGCGTTCCTGCTTGCGGCGGCGACTGCGGGCGACGGCCTTCGCGCGGCGCTCTTCCTGACGTTCTGCCTGACGCTCCTCGGGGGTGCGCTTTGGCTTGACTTCGCCAGTGTGGGCGGAGCGCTTTGCCCGGCGGATCGCCTTGGGGCCAACCGGTGCGGGGGTCTCCTCCTCGGCAGCTTCCTCAGCCGGCGCTTCCTCAGCAGCAGGCTCTTCAGCAGCAGCTTCCTCAGCCGGCGCTTCCTCAGCAGCAGGTTCTTCAGCAGCAGCTTCCTCAGCCGGTGCTTCCTCCGCCGGTGCTTCCTCAGCGGGAGCTTCTTCGGCGGCAGGTGCGTCTGCGGGCGCGTCGGCGACGGCCTCTTCTACCGGGGTCTCTTCTTCTGGAGTTTCGGGCTCTGTTGTTTCGTCAGCCATGATTAGCGAATCGTTTCTGGGTCGATGCCGCGCTCTCGCGCAACGGTAAGTGTGCGGGCCAGCTCGCGCTTGGCGCTCTTCAGTCCGGCCGTGTTCTCCAGCTCGCCGCCGGCGTGCTGGAAGCGCAACCCAAAGATGGTCAGGCGGGCCGCACGGATGTGGCCCTCCAGCTCCTCTGGGGTGCAATCTCGAAGGTGATCTGTTGCAGCCATTAGAAGTCGTCCTCGCGGGTGACAATCTTGCTGCGCATCGGGAGCTTGCGAGCTGCAAGACGGAGGGCGTTGCGGGCGAGCGGCTCGGGTACGCCGGCCAGCTCAAACATGACGCGGCCAGGCTTGACGACTGCCACCCAGCCTTCGGGGGAGCCCTTTCCTGAGCCCATGCGGGTCTCGGCAGGCTTCTTGGTGAACGGCTTGTCCGGGAAGACGTTGATCCAGACCTTGCCGCCACGCTTGATCTCACGCGTCATTGCGACGCGGGCGGCTTCGATCTGACGGTTGGTGAGCTGAGCGTGCTCAAGCGCCTTGAGGCCGTAATCACCGAATTGGACGGACGTCTGGGCACGCGAATACCCGCGACTGCGACCACGCATGACCTTGCGGTGCTTGACGCGCTTGGGAGCGAGCATTAGTTGCCGCCTCCACGAGGTCCACGGCCGCGTCCGCGGCCACCGTCGCGGCCGCCTGCGCCGCCGCGATCGTCACGGCCCGAGCCGCCAGCAGGCGTTGGGCCTTCGAGGTCGGTCAGGTCCATCCCGGTGAAGCCTTCGGGCATGATCTCGCCCTTGTTGATCCAGCACTTCACGCCGATCCGGCCGAAAGTCGTGCGCGCTTCCGCAAAGCCGTAGTCGATGTCGGCGCGCAGCGTGTGCAGCGGGACGCGTCCGTCGGAGTAACTCTCCGAGCGGGCCATCTCGGCGCCACCTAGGCGACCTCCAACCTGGATCTTGCAGCCCTTGGCGCCCGAGCGCATCGCGCTCGTGAGCGCGCGCTTCATCGCGCGGCGGAAAGCAACGCGGTTCTGAAGCTGCTCGGCGACCGACTGGGCCACCAGGGCGGCATCCAACTCGGGGCGCTTGATCTCAAGAATGTTGACCTTGACCGACTTGCCGGTGATCTGGTGCAGATCGCGGCGCAGGGCGTCTACTTCTACGCCCGACTTGCCGATCACGATGCCGGGGCGCGCGGTGTGGATGTTGACTTCCACCTCGTTGGCGTCCTTGCGGATCGTGATCTTCGAGATGCCGGCGTGAGCAAGCTTGTTTTCGATGTGCGCGCGGATCCAGACGTCTTCCGCAAGGTACTCGGCGAAGTTGCGTTCGCTGAACCAGTGCGACTTCCAGTCGTGGATGTAGCCGACGCGCATCGACTCGGGGTGAACCTTCTGTCCCATAGTCCTCAGTTACTCCTTTGGCGTCAGCGAGATTGAAAGGTGGCTGGTGCGCTTGTGAATCGCTGAAGCGCGGCCCATCGCCCGCGGGCGGAAGCGCTTCAACGTCGGACCCTCGTCGGCCTGGACCGAGAGGATGCGCAGGTTTTCTCCATCAAGTTCAAGGTTGTGCTCGGCGTTTGCGACTGCCGACTCAAGCAGCTTCTGCCAGTCGTTGGCGACGTCGCGCGGCGTGTGGGCGAGGATCATGCGGGCCTCGGTCACCGAATGGCCGCGGATGTGGTCGCAGACAAGGCGCGCCTTCCGTGCCGACGTGCGCACGTAACGGGCGTGGGCCTTGATGACGGGCGGGTTCTCGGGGTCGAAAGCGGGGATGACCTTCTTCGGAGCTTCTTCAGCCTTGGGCTCGTCCTTGGCCTTCGGCTTTGCCTTGCTCTTTGCGGCAGGCTTCTCCTCAGCGGCTTCGGCAACTTCATCCGAACCCTCGGCGGCCTCAACTGCTTCGTCGGTTGCAGCCTCTGTGGTCGGAGCGTCGGTTTCAGCCTTCGAGCGGCGCAGGCGGCGCTTGGGCTTCTCCTCCACTTCCGCCTCTTCCTTCTTCGGATCGTCGGCCATGGCTAGCGCACCTTCCCTGAGCCAAGGTGGCCGCGGTAGGTGCGGGTCGGGGCGAACTCGCCAAGCTTGTGGCCAACCATCGACTCATTGACGAAGACCGGGATGTGCTTGCGCCCGTCATGGACGGCGATCGTGTGACCGACCATCTCAGGGAAGATCGTCGAAGTGCGCGACCAGGTCTTGAGCATCCCCTTGTCGCCGGTTTCATTCATCTTGATGATCCGCCCCATGAGGCGCTCCTCAACGAACGGGCCCTTCTTGCTTGAGCGACTCATCGACTGCCCTTCCCTCGGCGGCGACCGCGGACGATGTCCTTGTCCGAGGCCTTGTGCTTCTTGCGTGTGCGATATCCAAGTGTCGGCACGCCCCATGGCGTGACCGGGTGACGGCCGGCGGTCGTCGAGCCCTCGCCGCCGCCGTGCGGGTGGTCGACAGGGTTCATTGCCGTGCCGCGGGTCTGCGGGCGAACACCCATGTGACGCTTGCGGCCGGCCTTGCCAACCTTGACGTTCTGATGGTCCGAGTTGCCGATCGAACCGACCGTTGCGCGGCACTCCGTGCGAACGAGCCGCATCTCGCCGGAAGGAAGACGCAGCGTGGCCTTGTCGTTCTCCTTCGCCATCAGCTGGATCGAGGTGCCGGCGGAGCGGCCCATCTGGCCGCCGCGGCCGGGCTGAAGCTCAACATTGTGGACGACCGTACCGAGCGGCATGTCGGCCAGCTCGAGGCAGTTGCCGACCGCAATCTCGGCCTCAGGGCCGGACTGAACCATCATGCCGACGGTGAGCCGGCTCGGCGCGAGGATGTAGGCCTTCTCGCCGTCGAGGTAATGGAGCAGGGCGATGTAAGAGCTGCGGTTCGGGTCGTACTCGATCGCGGCGACCTTGGCCGGAACTCCGTCCTTGCGACGCTTGAAGTCGATCTTGCGGTAGAGGCGCTTTGCTCCGCCGCCGCGATGGCGGGAGGTCTTGCGGCCGCGGGCGTTGCGCCCACCGCTCTTGGTGAGACCTTCAACGAGGCTCTTTTCCGGCTCGTCGCGAGTGATCTCGGCGAAGTCGGCGTAGGTTGAGAAGCGGCGACCGGGGCTGGTCGGCTTGGGCTTGCGGATTGCCATTACTCAATTCCCTCCGCTAGTCCCTGGAAGATCGGAATCTGCTCGCCGGCACGGATCTGGACCATTGCCTTCTTCCACTGGCGGGTGCGGCCGGACGTGTAGCCGCGGCGCTGCGGCTTTGACTTGACGGAGAGTGTGCGGACCTCTTCGACATGGACGTCGAAGAGCGCTTCAACCGCTTCGCGGATCTGCGTCTTGTGCGCGTCTGGGTGGACGCGGAAGGTGTAGCGGCCGTTGGATGCGAGCACGTAGCTCTTCTCGCTGACGACCGGGCGGATGATGACCTGAGTGTGGTCCATCTCAGGCAGCCTCCCCCGTGCGCTCGCCCAGCAGCCTTCCGCTGAGCTCGTCGAGCCCCGCCTGACTGATCACGAGGCGCGCTGCGTTGACGATGTCGGCAACGCCTGCCTCGGAAGCTGTCAGCACGTTCACGCGGTCGATGTTGCGAAAGGAGAGTGCAAGGTTCGCCTCTTCGGCGCCAACGACGACGAGGACCGAGCTGGTTGAGCCCCAGTCCTTGAGCATCTTCGCGGCCTGCTTGGTCGAAGGCGTCGCAAATGCGGCCGGATCGATACCGGCGAGGGATCCCCGCTCGGCATGGAGCGAAAGCGCACTGCGGATTGCGGCGCGGCGTTCCTTGCGGTTGACCTTGAAGGTGTATGAGCGCGGCTGAGGGCCGAAGGTCGTACCGCCTCCGGTCCAGATCGGCGAACGGGAAGAACCGGCGCGGGCGCGACCGGTTCCCTTCTGGCGCCAAGGCTTTGCTCCGCCGCCTGAAACCAGACCACGGGTCTTGGTCGCAGCGGTGCCGCGCCTGCGGGCGTTGAGCTCGGCGCGAACCGACTCGTGGATTAGCGACTTGTTGAGCTTCTCTGCGAAGATCGCGTCGTCAAGCTTCAGCTTTGCGCTGCCGCCAAGGATCGGAGCATCAGCCATCGCTGCGCACCTCCACTAGGGCTCCGGTTGCGCCGGGGACGGCGCCGCGGAGAAGAATCAGGTTGTCGCCGGCGTCAACGCGGACGATCGTGAGGCCGCGCTGTGTGGCGCGCTTGTTGCCCATCTGACCAGGGCCGCGGATGCCCTTGAAGACGCGTGCGGGCCAAGCCGATGCGCCGATCGAGCCCGGGGCGCGGACGTTGTGCGAGCCGTGCGATGCAGGACCGCGACTGAAGTTGTGACGCTTGATCGTGCCTTGGAAGCCCTTGCCCTTCGAGACGCTCGAGACCTTCACCTTGTCGCCGGCTTCGAAGGCGTCTGCGGTAACGGTGTCGCCAACGTTCAGCTCTCCGCGCTCGTCACGGAACTCAACGAGGTGCTTGTAGGCGCCCGTCTTGGCGGCTGCGAGGTGGCCGAGCTCAGGCTTGCTGAGGTGCTTCTCCTTGGTCGCGCCGAAGGCGAGCTGAACCGCTTCGTAGCCGTCCTCATCGCTGCTGCGAACTGCCGTGACCGGGCAGGGTCCGGCTTCGAGGACGGTGACGCGCTGGACGCGGCCGTCTTCATCAAAGAGTTGCGTCATACCGAGCTTCTTGGCGAGGATTGCGGCCATTGGAACCCTTAACCGGCGAGCCGAATCTCGATGTCAACGCCGGCAGGCAGCTGATCCAGCCGCTGCAGCGAGTCAACCGTCTTGGGGGTTGGCTGATGGATGTCGATCAGACGCTTGTGCGTACGGATCTCGAAGTGCTCGCGCGAATCCTTGTCCTTGAACGGCGAGCGGATCACGCAGTAGACGTTCTTCTCGGTCGGCAGCGGAACCGGACCGGTTACCGACGCGCCCGTGCGCGTGGCTGTTTCAACGATCTCTTTGGCCGCCGCCTCGATTGCCGAGTGGTCATAGGCCTTGAGCCGGATCCGAATCTTATTTTGAATTGCTACTGCCATTTTTTGGGAACTGAATTCCTCGATCTGCTTTGGTTTTTGAAGTTGCCGGCGGGCGCGCAGGGCGGGTCGCTCAGTGGAGCGCGCTCCGCCCTAAAGGCCCTGAAGGTCGTATCTAATGAAAACGCGGCGGGGCGGCCTCTGCGCGGTTCGCAAAGAACCGCCCCGATGCGGGTTACTCGATGATCTCGGTCACAACTCCCGAGCCGACGGTACGGCCGCCTTCGCGAATAGCGAAACGGAGGCCCTGGTCCATCGCGATCGGCTGAATCAGCTCGATCTCCATCGCGACGTTGTCTCCTGGCATGACCATCTCCACACCTTCGGGAAGATGAGCCGACCCGGTCACGTCGGTCGTGCGGAAGTAGAACTGAGGACGGTAGCCGGTGAAGAACGGGGTGTGACGTCCACCCTCTTCCTTCTTCAGCACATAGACCTCAGCCTTGAACTTCGTGTGCGGGTTGATTGAGCCCGGCTTGCAGAGAACCTGGCCGCGCTGAATGTCCTCGCGGTCGGTACCGCGAAGCAGGCAGCCAACGTTGTCGCCGGCCTGGCCGTCGTCGAGCAACTTGCGGAACATCTCGACGCCGGTGATGACGGTCTTGGTCGTGTCGGTGATGCCCACGATCTCAACTTCGTCTCCGGTCTTGACAACACCCTGCTCGATGCGGCCAGTGGCCACGGTTCCACGACCCGTGATCGAGAAGACATCCTCAACCGGCATCAGGAACGGCTTGTCGAGCTCGCGAACAGGCTCAGGGATGTAATCGTCGAGCGCAGCTGCCAGCTCGATGATCTTCTCCTTGTATGCCTCGTCGCCCTCAAGCGCCTTCAGCGCCGAGCCGGTGATGAACGGAACGTCGTCGCCCGGGAAGTCGTACTCGTTGAGCAGATCCCGAACTTCAACTTCGACGAGCTCGAGGAGCTCCTCGTCGTCCACCATGTCGGCCTTGTTGAGGAAGACGACGATGTACGGGACGCCAACCTGACGTGCGAGCAGAATGTGCTCGCGAGTCTGGGGCATCGGGCCATCGGCTGCCGACACAACGAGGATTGCCCCGTCCATCTGCGCAGCACCGGTGATCATGTTCTTCACGTAATCAGCGTGGCCCGGGCAGTCAACGTGGGCGTAATGGCGGTTCTCGGTCTCGTATTCAACGTGTGAGGTTGCGATCGTAATGCCGCGTTCCTTCTCCTCAGGGGCGTTGTCGATCTCCGTGAAGCTCTTGGCTTCACCGCCGGACTTTTCAGCCAACACCGTGGTGATGGCTGCGGTCAACGTGGTCTTGCCATGGTCGATATGACCAATGGTTCCGACGTTCACGTGGGGTTTGTCGCGTTCGAACTTCTCCTTGGACACCGCTGTTCGCTCCTGTCTGTCTGTCGTATAGGCCCTGGTGGCCGATTCCGGCGAACCAGAGAAAACTACCTAACTTCCGTCACTCACGCGTTCACGCAGTGACTACCTCACCCGTCCGGTTCTCGACGATCTTCTCGGCGATGTTCGGCGGAACCTCTTCGTAACGGTCAAATTGCATCGTGTAAGTCGCGCGTCCCTGGGTCGCAGAGCGCAGATCGGTCGCGTATCCGAACATCTCGGAGAGCGGCGCGTAAGCGTCGACAACCTGGGCGTTGCCGCGCGGCTCCATGCCTTCAACGCGGCCGCGGCGACGGTTCAGATCTCCGATCACGTCGCCCATGAATTCCTCGGGCGTCACGACCTCGACCTTGAAGATTGGCTCCAGCAGAACCGGCTTGGCGCGGCGTGCCGCCTCCTTGAAGGCGATCGAACCGGCGACCTTGAAAGCGATTTCGGAAGAGTCGGTGTCGTGGTACTTGCCGTCAACGAGGGTGACTCGGACGTCGACCATCGGGTAGCCGGCCTTGACGCCGTTGTCCATCGCCTCTTCGCAGCCCTTCTCGACGGCGGGAATGAACTCCGACGGAACCGACCCGCCCTTGATTGCGCTTACAAACTCGAAGCCAACACCCGGTGCAGGCTCCATATCGATGTAGACGACTCCGTACTGGCCGGAGCCGCCGGTCTGACGAATGAACTTGCCTTCGATCTTGTGCGCGGCGGCGCGGACGGTCTCGCGGTAGGAGACCTGCGGCTTGCCGACATTCGCCTCAACGTTGAACTCGCGGCGCATGCGGTCGACGAGAACCTCGAGGTGGAGCTCGCCCATGCCCGAAATCTCGGTCTGGCCGGTCTCCTCGTTGGTCTGCACTTGAAAGGTCGGGTCCTCTTCGGCAAGGCGGCCGAGCGCGACCGACATCTTTTCCTGATCGGACTTCGTCTTCGGCTCGACGGCAACCTTGATTACCGGCTCCGGGAAGACGATCGTCTCGAGCTTGATCGGCTTGTCAGGGGCGCAGAGGGTGTCTCCGGTGACGATCTGCTTGATGCCGACGCCTGCTGCGATGTCGCCGGCGTAGACCTTCTCAAGCTCTTCGCGATCGTTGGCGTGCATCATCAGGATGCGGCCCACGCGCTCGGTCTTGCCGGAACCAACGTTGAGGACGCGGCCACCGGCTTCGAGAGTTCCCGAGTAGACGCGGAAGAAGGTCAGCTTGCCGACGAAGGGGTCGGCCATGATCTTGAAGGCCAGCGCAGCAAACGGCTCGCTGTCATCG
>WLNX01000058.1 GCA_009699565.1 Actinomycetota bacterium
ACGCCGACCTTGACATGGACGCCGGGCTTGCTGTGGCGCTCGGCGGCGACGGGACGGTGCTGCGGGCACTGCGGACCTATGCCGGTACCAGCGTTCCGGTAGTCGGAGTCAACTTCGGCGAAGTCGGATTCCTTGCGGCGATCGGGCGGGATGACCTCGCGGCCGGGCTGGAGCGGGTCGTTGACGGCCAGTTCGAAAGACTTTCACTCCCCGCGATTGAGGTCGCATGCGGCGATACCAAGGCTCTCGCTATCAACGACATCGCGATCACGCGCCGCGCTGGGGATCGGGTCGCGCAGCTCGCCTATGCGGTTGGCGGCGAGGAGGCCGGCAGCGTTCGCTGCGACGGACTCGTGGTTGCAACCGCCGCCGGTTCCACCGGATACAACCTCGCCAACGGCGGCCCAGTGATGGCTTGGGGCGTGGAGGGGTACGTCGTCTCGTTCATCGCTCCACATTCGCTTACGGCGCGGGCGCTGGTCGTTGCCCCGGAGGACCAGCTCACGGTTGACAACCGCTCGCTCGATCCCGTCGAGCTCTCGATTGACGGGCGCCCGACGGCGGAGTTCGAGCCCGGTGAGCAGATAACAGCCCGCTTCCGTCCCGACGCTGCCGTTCTCGGCCTTCCGATCGATTCGAGCTTCTACCGCCGGCTGCGGGAGACGTTCGGCCGGCTCGCTTCGTCCTGAGCTCGCAACGGCGCGTTTCGGATCGCTCCAGAGGACCGCGCAGGCCTGCAACTTCAGGCGCTGTCCGTCCCCGCCCGCTGCTAAACCGAAGCTGTGCTGCACGAGCTTCGAGTCGAGAATCTTCTCCTGATTGAGAGCGCCGAAATGCGTCTCGCTCCGGGGCTCAACGTCCTCACGGGCGAGACCGGAGCAGGCAAGACCGTGCTGGCGCACGCGCTTGATCTGCTCCTCGGCGGTCGTCCCCGCTCCGGCATCGTCAGGCCGGGCGCTGACGAGGCCTACGTGGAGGGTGTTTTCTCGCTTGACGATGAGATGAGGGAGGCGCTTGGCGAAAGGATTCCGGCGGATTCCGAGGAGCTCGTGCTGGCACGACGGGTCGCCAAGGAGGGCCGAACAAAGGCAACCCTCAACGGGCGCAGCGCTACGGTCGGCGAACTGCGCGACGTGGCCGCACGGATTCTCGTCTTCTACGGCCAGCACGAGCACCGAAAGCTCACGGTCGCCTCAGCCCAGCTCGACATCCTCGATGGCTTCTGTGGCCCCGCCCAAGCCGATCGGCGCGCGCAGATGCTGCTCGCCCACCATGAAGTCGCCGCACGCGAGGAGTCCCTTGCCCAGCTTCAAGCACTCGACGGTGCACGTGAGCGAGAACTTGACCTGCTGCAATTCGAGCTGGCCGAGATCGATGAAGCTTCTCCAAGCGCCAGCGAGGAGGCGGAGCTGCTGGCACTGCGCTCGAGACTTGCGCACGTCGAATCGCTCCGAGCTGCTGCCTACGCGGCGGCAGAGGCGCTCGCGCCGGAGGATGGGGTGGGGGTCACCTCCCTGCTCGGGTCAGCCGGGTCCGGGCTCGACGGCGTCGCCGGAATCGACGAGCAGCTCGACCCGCTTGCCGAGCGCTGGCGGTCGATCGCGATCGAAGCCGACGATCTGGCCGCCGAGCTTCGTCGCTACTGCGAGGCGCTCGGAGTGGAGCCGGGACGGCTTGAGATCACGGAAGAGCGGTTGGCGCTCCTCGACCGGCTCAAGCGCAAGCACGGCGGCTCTGTCGAGAGCGTGCTCGCTCACGCCGAGGAGTCCCGCGAGCGCCTTGAGATGCTGGCCGGTGCCGAGGCGTCGATCGAAGAGGCCACCGAGTTGCTTGACGGCGCGTGTGTCGCCCGCGACAAGCTCGCCGCGGAGCTGAGCAAGGCGCGCAAGGCGGCCGCTCCCAAAATGGCCGAGAAGGTCCGCGAAAGGCTGGACGAGCTGGCGATGGCCGGCGCGACCTTCTCCGTTGACCTGCTCGAGAAGGATCCGGGCCCGACAGGGAGCGACTCGGTCGACTTCGTGATTGCCCCAAATCCAGGTGTTCCCGCAGGTCCGCTCCGCGAGATTGCTTCCGGAGGCGAACTTTCGCGCGTGATGCTCGCGCTCCTAGGGGTGGCGAACGACGCCTCGTCGACGACCCTCGTCTTCGACGAGATTGACGCAGGCGTCGGTGGAAAGACGGCTCGCGTCGTTGGCGAACGGCTCAAAGCGCTTTCCTGCGAGCGTCAAATTCTCTGCATCACCCACCTGCCGCAGATCGCCTCGCTGGCCGATCGCCACTTCTCGATTGAGAAGGACTCTGCGACCGATCCGGTCTGCACGACGGTGACCGAGCTGCTGGAGCCGGAGGTCGTTGGCGAGCTGGTCCGGATGCTCGGGGCCGACGAGGACGACGGCGCCGCTCTTCGTCACGCGCGCGAGCTGCGAAGCGCCGCCTAGCCTGATCGCCGCGCGCAGCCTAAACTCGCCTGTCGATGACGCTTTCGGCTGAGGCCACCAATTCCCGTCCCGTGAGAGGCTCGGTCCGTCAGGGCCGTAGAACTAAGAAGCTGGTCCGCACGATTCGGCCCGGGGAGATCGCGCTGATCGACCATCGGGATCTCGATCGCGTATCGGCGGAGGACTTGATCGCCGCAGAGGTGGTCGCCGTGCTCAACTGCGGCGCCTCCCGCTCTGAGGAGTACCCGAACATGGGTCCGCTGCTGTTGATCGAGGCGGGCATCGTGCTGGTCGACCTCCCGGACGATGGCCTCTTTGACCGCTGCCGTGACGGCGACCCTCTGGAAGTGCGCGCCGGCGAGGTTTGGAAGGGGGGCGAACTGCTGGCCGCAGGAGAGGAACAACTGCCGCAGCTGGTGCGCGCCGCGAACGCCGAGCGGCGTCGCGAGATCGGCGGTGCACTCGAAGCATTTGCACGCAACACCGTCGAGCACATGGTCGAGGAGCAGGATCTGCTCTCGGGCAAGATCGATCTGCCTCGCTTCGACACCGATTTTCGAGACCGACCGGCTCTGATCGTGGTGCGCGGCGTGAACCATCAGGCCGACCTCCAGGCACTCAAGCCTTACATCCGCGACGTTCGCCCTGTTCTCGTTGGCGTTGACGGCGGCGCCAACGCGATTCTCGAGGAGGGCTTTAAGCCCGACATGATTGTTGGCGACATGGACTCGGCGTCAGTCGAGACGCTTGGCTGCGGCGCCGAGCTGGTTGTCCACGCCTATTCGGATGGCCGCGCTCCCGGACGCGACTACCTTGAAAGTTTGGAGCTTGAGCACAAGGTGGTCCCGGCGCCGGGAACCAGCCAAGACGTTGCGATGCTGATCGCGGGAGAGAAGGGCGCCTCGCTGATCGTCTCGGTTGGTTCGCAGTTCAATCTCGTCGAGTTTCTTGACAAGAACCGTCAGGGAATGTCGTCGACCTTTCTCACTCGGCTGCGGCTGGGGGAGAAGATTGTCGATGCGAAGGGCGTCAGTCGTCTTTACAGGCCCACTCCCGGGAGCGGGCCGGCCTTTATTGTCCTCGGCGCAGGCATCCTCGCGTTCGCCGTAATCGTCCTCGTTACGCCGGGACTACGCGATGTAGCCGACCTGCTCTGGCTCAAGCTGCGCGTCCTTCTAGGCGGGACCGTCTAGGGTCGGCGCGATGTTCGATTTCCGCTACCACGCAGTTTCGCTCGCCGCGGTGCTTGTCGCGCTCGCCGTCGGCGTGCTGCTCGGCGTAGCAATCGGAGACGCGGGCCTTGTCTCGTCGGCGGAGAAGCAGGTCCGCTCAAGCCTTCGCGACGACGTGCGCAACGCTCAGACGAAGGAGGCGGAAAGTGCAGCTGCGCTCCGCGCCGAGCGTCGCTATGTTCGCGCCTCGTATCCGTTCGTCGTCGCTCGACGGCTCCAAGGGCTGCGGGTGGGACTGCTCTTCCTCGGCGATTCAAACGATCGGATCGCCTCCGAAGTTCGCAGCGCTCTGGCAGGCAGCGGAGGGCGACTGACAGGAACGCTGGCCATGCGCCAGCCGCCAGACACGCAAGCTCTCGCCGACGGGGCTGGGCGCGGTCGTTACAGCCAGATCGATCAGAGCGACCGCGTGCTGCGCTCCTTTGGACGGACGATCGGCCGCGAGATGATTCTCGGCGGCCGCCTGATCCGCCGCGAGGCACGCACGCTCTTCAGCAGCCGTGCAGGCGACCTCGGTCCATTTGACGCAGTCGTTGTCGCCAGGGTCCCGCGAACACTCTCGGGAAGTGCGGCAGCGAGCACAAATGCGCTCGAAGGGGGCGTCGTCGCAGGCCTTGGCAGGACGCGAGCCTCGATCGTTGGGGTACAGCTCACAACGACTCAGCCTTCTCAGGTCGCCTGGTATCGCGCCCGCGGGCTCTCCAGCGTCAACAACATCGATCAGACCTCCGGGCAGGCGGCGTTGGTGCTGGCGCTAGCCGGGGCGGAGGGAAGCTTCGGCAGCGGGGCCGGCGTCGGAGCTCTGCTTCCCGGACCCGAGTCCGCGGTTCGATAGCCGCTAGCTGCGTTCCTCGAAGTCAAGCGCGGCCGAGTTGATGCACCAGCGCTGACCGCTGCTCCCAGGACCGTCGTCGAATACGTGGCCAAGGTGGCCGCCGCACTTCGCGCAGACGGCCTCCGTCCGGCGCATCCCGTGGGAGTTGTCGTCGACGAGCGTGACTGCTCCCGAGACAACGGGATCGGTGAAACTAGGCCAGCCGGTTCCGGAATCGAACTTCGTGTCGGAAGAGAAGAGCTCCGCGTTGCATCCGCGGCAGCGGTACATGCCACTTCCCTTCTCGTCGACGTAGGCTCCTGTGAAAGCCGGTTCGGTAGCGGCTTCGCGCAGTACGGCGAAGGCTTCCGGGTCGAGCTGCTCGCGCCATTCGGCGTCGCTCTTTTCGATTGGCTGTGCGGGTCCGTCGTTGGTCATACCGTCTCCTGTGGTCGCGGTGTCGGTAAAAGGTAGCGGAGCCTCGGCGGCCGTGGAAATGCCCGTCCGCCAGCCTCGCTAGGTTGCTCAGGTGCCAGCGCTTCCACTGATCCTCTCGTTCGTCGCAGCTCTGGCTCTCGCTCCCTCACTGGTCGCGTTCCTGATTGACGGTGAGCACCTGCGGGAGAACTATCGCGGCGCAATGCTTGCCTGCCCTCTCGGGCTCCTGATCCTCGCCGCGGCGCTGGCCGCTTTGGTCCCGCTGGCTCTGCTCTCCGGTCTCTTTGAGCTCAACACACTTGACCTTGTCGGGATGCCTCTGATCCTTGGAGTCGCAGCGCTTGGCATTGCCGATGACGTTTTTGCGGGCAGCTCGCGAGGCTGGCGCGGTCATGGCGGCGCCGCACTCAAAGGTTCTTTCAGCACCGGAGCGCTAAAGGCCTTTGGCACGCTCGGACTGGCCTTGGCCTGGTGCGCCGTCACGCAGGAGGGGGTGGCACGCTTCCTGCTTGCATCGTTGGTCATCGTCCTCGCAACGAACTTCTTCAATCTGCTTGACCTCCGTCCAGGACGCTCGGTCAAGGCCTTGGTCCTAGTCGGCATCGGCTGTTGTCTGGGGGCGTGGAGCGTTGAGTCGCTCTTCAGCCTTGGTCTATGGGTTGGTCCGATCCTCGTCTGCGGCGCACTGGACCTGCGCGAGCGGGGGATTCTTGGCGACAGCGGATCAAACGTCGTTGGCGCCGTCGCCGGAATCTGGCTCGTGCTTGTTCTGGACACGACCGGTCTTGCGATTGCAGCAGCACTGCTCGTTTTGTTAACCATTTTCGGGGAACTTCGATCGATCAACTCGTTCGTCGAGGGGACTCCGGGACTCCGTCATCTAGACTCAATAGGGAGAACTGTTCACCGTGTCTGACGCTCAAAACCATCCCCGCCACATCTTCGTCACCGGCGGGGTCGTCTCGTCTCTTGGCAAAGGAATTGCCGCCGCCTCGATCGGCCGCCTGCTCGTATCGCGCGGCTTGAGCGTCGGGATTCAGAAGTTCGATCCCTACATCAACATCGATCCCGGGACAATGTCGCCCTATCAGCACGGCGAAGTATTCGTCACCGAGGATGGTGCCGAGACCGACCTCGACCTTGGCCACTACGAGCGCTTCACGGACTCAAACACTTCGCGCGGCTCCAACGTGACTGCAGGCGGAATCTATGACGCCGTCATCCGCCGCGAGCGTCGCGGCGACTATCTGGGCGCAACCGTCCAAGTGGTTCCTCACATCACCGACGAGATCAAGAACCGCATCCACCTGATCGCAGAGACGAGTGATGTTGATGTTGTGATCACCGAGATTGGAGGAACAGTCGGAGACATCGAGTCGCTGCCGTTCCTTGAGGCAATCCGCCAGTTCCCGGTCGATGTCGGCCGGCGCAACTGCATGTTCATCCATCTCACTCTGGTTCCATACATCGGCCACGCCGGAGAGCTCAAGACAAAGCCGACCCAACACTCCGTCAATGAGCTGCGCCGGATCGGCATTCAGCCCGACATGCTTCTCTGCCGCAGCGAATCCGAACTGTCCGACGACATCCGCAAGAAGATTGCGCTATTCGCGTCGCTCCCGGTTGAGGCGGTCGTCTCGGCAAAGGATGTCGGTGACATTTACGAGGTGCCGCTCTGGTACCGCGAACAGAAGGTCGATGATTTCATCTGCGACGCGCTCGGCATCGAGGCGGCGCCAGCCGATCTCAGCGAGTGGGACCTGGTTGTCACGCGTGCCGCCGAGGCGACCGATCCCGTCAAGATCGCTCTGGTTGGCAAGTACATCGCGCTGGCGGACGCCTACAAATCGGTGACCGAAGCCCTTCTCCACAGCGGCAACCTCTCCGGAGCGCGCGTCGAGATTGACTGGGTTGATTCCGAGGATCTCGTTGACGACGACGTCGCGCTGGAGCGTCTTGGAGGCGCCGACGGCATCATCGTCCCCGGCGGCTTTGGCGGCCGCGGGATCGAAGGCAAGATCCGAGCCGTCCGTGTTGCCCGCGAGCAGAGGATCCCGTACCTTGGCGTCTGCCTCGGCATGCAGATGGCGGTTTGCGAGTTTGCCCGCTCGGTTGCCGGGATGGACGGCGCCAACTCAACGGAGTTTGACCTTGAGACCGAATGGCCCGTCATCGATCTGCTGCCCGAGCAGAAAGAGATTTCGGACCTTGGCGGCACAATGCGGCTCGGCGCCGACCCCGTCAAGCTCCACAGCGGGACGATCATCCGCGATTGCTACGGGGAGGCCGTTGTTTACGAGCGTCACCGGCACCGCTACGAGGTTTCGATCGCGCTCCGCAAGAAGCTTGAGCACGCCGGCCTTGTTGTGAGCGGAACCTCGCCGGATGAGCGTCTGGTCGAGGCGGTTGAGCTGCCGGCCGATTTGCACCCGTTCTTCGTCGCTGCTCAGTACCACCCCGAGTTCAAGTCGCGCCCCGAGCGCCCGGCTCCGCTCTTCCGAGAGTTTGTTGCCGCCGCCGTGGCGGGCCGCAAGGCGTCGCCATCCGCGGGCGAGGCCGACGACGTCCACGCCGGCCGCAGATCAGCCTGACCGTCAACAGATGAGAGAGGCCTCCGAGCTCGAATGTCGGCGGCTGAACGAGACCTTCGCCGCGCTCTGCGCGATTCCAAGTGTTTCGCGGCGCGAAGGTGAGGTAGCCGCGTATGTCCGCTCCCAGCTCGAGCAGATTGGGCTGGTCGTTGAGGAGGACGACGCTGCCGAGCGGATCGGCGGTCAGAGCGGCAACCTGATTGCCCGCACCGCAGGCAGAAGTTCTCCCACCGTCCTCTTCTGTTCGCACCTCGACACCGTGCCTCACGAAGGCCCCGTAACCCCGGTCCTCCGCGACGGGGTCTGGGCGAGTGAGAGCGACACGATCCTCGGCGCTGACAACAAGGCGGCTGTAGCCGTGATGCTTGAACTTGCGCGCCGCGCGAAGCTTGAAGGCTCGCCGGTTGATCTGGAGTTTTGCTTCACGGTCGCCGAAGAGGTAGGGCTGTTGGGAGCGAGCGCGCTGGCGGCCGACCGCTTGAGCGCCAGCGTGGGCTTCGTCTTCGACCACGCCACCCCGATCGGCGGGATCATCACCTCATCGCCAACACACATCCGCTGGCGGGCAAATCTCCGCGGAAAGGCAGCCCATGCTGGGATCTCGCCGGAGGATGGGAGGAACGCGATTGCCGCCGCCGCGAAGGCGATAGCCGCCCTCGATGACGGCAGGATCGACGATCAGACCACTGCGAACGTTGCGCGTATTAGCGGTGGGGTCGCGGGAACCAATGTCGTCCCCGAATTCTGCACAGTCGACGGCGAGGTGCGTTCGCTGCGCGAAGGTGCCGCAGAGCGGCTTGTTGACGAGATCGCGATCGTCTTTCAGGACGCCGCGAACGATCCGTCGAGCCAGTGTGACTTGGATCTAACCGTCGAGCGTTCGTTCACCGGCTACGAATTGGACGGGAATGAGCCATCGGCGGCCGCAGCTCGCGCCGCGCTGCTCAGTTGCGGGATCGAGCCGGTGACCGTATCCAGCGGCGGAGGTTCCGACGCCAATCTGTTCCGCGAGAGGGGCCTCGACTGCGTCAATCTGGCAAACGGCACGACCCACCCCCACGAGACGAACGAAACAGTTTCGTCAGCCGACCTGGAGTCGATGCTTAACGTCAGTTTCGCCCTGCTGGAAGCGATCGGTCAGGATTAGGAGATGCTTGTTCTCCGCGAAGGCGAAGTAGTCGAGCTCCTGCGCCTTGATGGAGGGGAGCAGCGAGTAGTCGTTGACGTGCCTGGCCGAGGGCCGCGTCCGGCGAGCGCAGACGTCGCGCTTGTCGGCGAGGCTCTCCTGGGGGATCGCGTAATCGTCAACACCGAGGCGGCCGACCTGCAACTCGGCTCCGGAGGTTTCGACATCGTTCACGTCAACCTGACCCGCGGACTGGATGGGGAGGGAGTCGCGGGCGCCCACGTGATGAAGCTCAACTACAGCTCGCTTCAGCACGCGGTACTTCCGGTTGAGGACGGCGAAGATGCCTTGCCGCCAGAGAAGCCGGTGGGTGTCTGTTTTCTCCACGCGCAGCTCGCTCCGTTTGCCTGGGCCTTCGCGCAGGCAAAGCCGGAGGCGAAGCTGGGGTTTGTCCAAGGTTCAGGCGG
>WLNX01000059.1 GCA_009699565.1 Actinomycetota bacterium
CCGCCGGCGCCACGGTCGAGGTAAAGGACTCCGAGTTCAAGGCCGGCAACCTGACCGTCAAGACCGGAGCTTCCGTCACCTGGAAGTTCGACGATCCCGTGCAGCACAACGTCACGCTTGCCAGCGGACCCGAAGGCTTCTCGTCAAACCGGCTGCGGAACGGTTCGATGTTCACTAAGAAGTTCACCAAGCCAGGCACCTACAGGTTCTTCTGCGAGCTTCATCCCGTCGGGATGATCCAGCGGATTGTCGTCAAGCGCTGACAGCCTTAGGGCTTAGCCGCTGATGTAGACCGCACTGTCCGGGCTCTCCCGCGAGACGGCGATGGAACCGCGCGCCGTTACTGGTTAAGAGCGAGCGGCCGTCCGAGCCGGCAGAAGACGACCGGTGACGACCCTGTCACGGCCGTCGGTGCGTGTGCGGACGACGAATGCACCCGCACGCGGGGTACCGGGTAAGTCGCCGGGTACGGGAGGTCGCCGTCGGCTGCAGCGTTGAACGGGTCTTTCCAGTCCATCAGCTGCGACCCGCAGTACTGAGCGGTTGGCGTGTTGTAGGTGCCGGCTTTCTTTGGCCACCGAACAGCGATCGGGAAGTTGCCAACGTCAGTGTTGGGCAGTCCTGCGCCGGTTGCCGTCCACGTCAGCGTCAGTTTGCCGTTCGATGCCCGCTTGACGGTTGACGTCCAGCCAGCGACGGCTGCCGGCCTAGCCGACTGCCAGGAGCTGCCTAGCCGGGTGACGATCTTGGTAGTTGCCAAGCCGGCCCCGCAGCCGTGGGGGATCGTCAGAGTGAGCGTCCCCGTCTTGTTCGCCACCGCGTTCTTGCCGTAAAGGTTGAGCGTGGCGTGGGCACTAGCTCCCTGCGCTGCCGCTAGACAGGCAATCGCTGCAGCAACGCCGCTAAGCGCCACTCGAGGTATACGACGGGGGGATTGGTTGGCTGAGGTCATCTCGATCGAAGATTAGCAGTGGCTTTAGTCTTCACCCGGGTCGTTGGGGAGGACCGATTCTTGACAGGAGGCTAACGGCTCGGCCTGCAAACCGTCCGCGAGGCTGCGTACCTTGACGGCATGTCCACACAGCCGCCCTCAGAAGATCCCACCCAGCAGTACAGCCAGCCTCAGGGCCAGCCGCCCGAAGGCGGCGGCAGCAACCCGTGGCCTTGGATTCTGGGAGCGATCGCGATCATCGTGGCCGGCGTGATTGCGGCGATTCTGATCACCGGCGGGAACGATTCCTCCAGCAACACCGATTCCTCCGCGTCGACGGCAATTACAACGGTCCAGACGAAGACGGCTACCTCGGTGCCGACGACGACCCAAACACAGACGACAACGGCGCCGATCAACATCAACAACACCTGCAACGTCAGCAAGGTGCCGAACACCGTGAGCGGCACCAGCGTCGCCACCGTCGTCGCTACCAACGTGCCGCCGTCGCAGAAGATTCTCGCCGGCTGCCCGCAGGCCGCATCACTCGTACGCGGGGTCGCAAGCCAGCAGGCCGAGATGCCGGTGACCGTTGAAGGCTTCTCCTGCACCCCGTCGGTCAAGGGGAGCTACGTCAGCTACAAGTGCACGTTGAACGGCGCCGACTCGGCGCTGCAGGTAACGACCAAGTTCTCACTGACCTACTCGAGCTAAAGGAACCAGACAATGGCAACGCAGCCTCCGCAGAACCCGAATCAGCCAGGCAATCTCCAGCAGCAGGGATACGGTCAGTACCCGGGTGGCCAGCCGCCGCAGAAGAGCAACCCTTGGCCTTGGGTGATGGGTGCCGTGGCAATCATCGTCGCCGGCGTAATCGCCGCGCTCGTCCTTACGAGCAACAACGACAGCAACACCAACTCGATCTCGACGACGATCCCGACGATCACCAATACCGCGACGACGACCACGACGGCGCCGCCAACCACAATCACGACGACGACAACAACGCCGCCCACTCCGTAGCGGCGCCGGTCAGCCGGCGGGAGCCTGGCAGCGGCTGTAGACAACCCAGGACTCGTTGCTGCCAACCGACTTGAAGCTGGCCGGCGGCTGAACGACGCTGCGGTCCTTGTCGCGCGGGTCAAGGATGTAGTCGGCGGCAACCGAAGGGCTGGCGGTTGCGATGAACTGTCCGCTGGGCTGCGGCGCATCTGCTGCGCTAAAGATCTGCTGGGCTGGCAGGTCAAGCCAGATCGCTAGCAGCGGAACAGGCCGGTGGTTGGGGACCGAGATCGGAGTGCACGAGCGGCTGATCAGGCCGGGCGGCTGCTGAACCAGCGCGCGCAGATCACCCTGAATCTGCTCTTGACGCTTCAGTGCGTAACGAAGGTTGGAGAGCCGGCTCACCTGTATCGGAGCGAAGACGATCAGCAGAAGGATCGTGAGGGCTGCAAACCAGGCCCATGGCCTGCGCCGCTTGTCATCGCCGGCCAGCTCGCGCCAGCCGAATACGCCCGCACCGCAGAAGATTGCACCGATCACCGCAGGCAGCAGCAGGTAGCGCCCGACGATTGGCAGCCCCGCGAGCGCCAGCAGGCAGAAGGCTGCGAGTGAAACTGCGGCGATCAGCAGCGGTGCGCGGACGCGATCACGGAGCGCCCAGCAGCTAAAGGCAAGGCCGCCCAGAGCGCCAAAGAGGACAGGCTCTCGGAGGATCTCCCCGAGCCGCCTGGGAGCAACCGTGACGATTCCACTCAGGCCGGTTGCGCGGCCCAGCTCGCGGCCGTTCTGCTGAGTGCCGCGGAGCGAGTGGAGCACGTCACCGGCAAGTAGCCAGTCGCCGAGCAGCCAGACCACGGGGCCGACGGCTGCCATCGCAAGCCAGCCGGCAACCTGGCGGGGCGTGTGCTCGCCGCTGAACCAGAGGTAGATCACATACGCGCCGGAGAAGGCCCACGCCTCGGGCCGGATCAGGCCGGCGATCGCGAGCAGCGCCAGAACCGGAACCGCCGCTCGCCGCCGCCGGCTTTCGATCAGCGCTGCGGCCAGCACTAGCGCCACGTATGGGATGTCGACGAATGCGCGGGCGCCGAAGTCGAGCAGCGGACGGCGTGTGATCATGATCAGCGCTGCCAGCACGCCGGCCCACGGACCAAACCAGAAGGAGCCGAGCTTGTAGGTGAGCCAGATCAGCGCGCCGAGCGCGAGGAAGGCAAGGACCAGAACGATGTCGGTTGCCGCGACTCCATGCACTCCCGCCGCGACCGTCTTGCTGAAGGGGGAGAGCAGAATGCCGAGCACGATCCCGAACGGATGCAGCGTGGGCGCAAACGGCGTCGTCAGCACCAGCGACTGCCCTTCGCTAAGTTCGCGGCCCCAGACCAGCGAGTAGAGCGTGTCGTAGTTGACGAGGCCGCGCCCCGCGAGCAGCCATGCGAGAGCCGCCAGCGCGACGATCGCAGCGACAGCTTGGATCCTGCTGCGGGAGCCGCTCACCGTCTTAGCCTTGGGGCAGCGCCGCGAGCGCCAGCAGCATTTCGCGCGCGCAGCGCTCGCTCAGGTCGAGGTGGCTCAGCACGAACGATTCATTTGGAGCGTGGATCTCATCCTCGGCGAGGCCAAAGCCGCTCACGATCACGGGGATTCCTGCTGCCGCGAAGTCGGCGACTACCGGGATTGAGCCGCCGCTGCGGATCAGTGCGGTCTCCATTCCGCTGGCGCGGTCGATCGCTTCGCGCGCTAGCTGAATTGCCGGCAGCTCTGCGCCGAACAGTGATGGCGTCGCAACATGCGAATCGATCGTCGCTTCGACGCCTTCCGGCACTGCGGCGAGCAGCAGCCGCTTGAGCTGCGCTTCGATCGCCGCCGGATCCTGCCCGGGAGCCAGCCGCAGGGTGACGTAGGCGCGCGCCTCGGCCGGGACTACCGTGCGCGGAGCGCCGCCCTCGATCCAGTTGATCTCGAACGACGGCTCGGCGCCGTTGCGGCGCCGGAAGTCGTCGCCGGAGTCGCCGTTCAGCGGGACCGCTCCAACCTCGTCCAACATCTCCTGCCCCGGGCGCAGTCGCTGCCAGGACTCAAGCTCGGCTGCCGATGGCGGCTCAATACCGGCCCGCAGCTCGTCGAGCAGGTTCCCATCCGCGTCAGGCAGCAGCGGCGTCAGCATCATCTGCAGGACGTGGAGCGCATTCTGGACGCTGCCGCCGTAAAGGCCGGAGTGGAGGTCTCGCGGCTGCGCCTTGACCGTGATCATCGAGCTGACACAGCCGCGCAGCCCAATCGTGATCGCCGGAGTCCGCTCGTCCTCCATCGCGCTGTCGAAGACGATCGCGCAGTCGGCTCCGCGCTCGTCGGCCTTAACCCAAGCGGCAACCGACTCGCCACCGGCCTCCTCCTCGCCCTCGATCACCACCCGCACGTTGACCGGCAGCTCGCCGCTCTGAGCCAGCTCGCAGGCGGCTACCAGCAGCGGGAAGAAGTTGCCCTTGTCGTCGGCGGATCCCCGCGCGTAGAGCCTGCCGCCACGGACCTCCGGCTCAAACGGCGGGCTTTGCCAAGCGTCGAGCGGTCCCGGGTCCTGCACGTCGTAATGGCCGTAGATGATCACCGTCGGCGCGGCCTCAGATGCTGCCTGCAGCTCGCCGATCACCAGCGGGTTGCCTTCGCCGATCGTCACCAGCTCGGCCTCGCCGCCGGCACGGCGGATCATCCCGGCCGCGAATTCGGCGGCATGGAGAAGATCCTTCGGGTCGCCGCCGCCGGTTGAGATCGACGGAATCCGCAGCCATTCGTAAAGCTCCTCGAGCCTGCCCGGTTCCATCGCATCAGCCTACTTGGGAGACGGGCGCAAACTGGGCCGATCGCGTGCGCCGAGCGCTCTGGAACGGCCGCTGCTCCCTCTAGACTCGGCCTCCGTGTCCGCCGCTCCTTCGCTCTACCGCCGTCACCGCCCGCGCAACTTCTCCGACGTCGTCGGGCAGGAGCACGTTGTCCGCACTCTGACCAACGCAGTAACGCAGGAGAGCGTCCACCACGCCTACCTGTTTGTCGGCTCGCGCGGCACCGGCAAGACGTCGATGGCAAAGATCCTCGCTGCCTGCCTCAACTGCGAGCAGGGCCCGACGGCCGAGCCCTGCGGTGTCTGTGACTCTTGCCTTTCGATCCAGCAGGCGGGGTCGATGGATGTGATCGAGATGGACGGCGCCTCGCACAACTCGGTTGACGACATCCGCGAGCTGCGCGAAAGCGTCGCCTACGCGCCGGTCAGCGGCCGCTCGAAGGTTTACATCATCGACGAGGCGCAGATGCTGACGCCGCAGGCTTGGAACGCTTTCCTGAAGACGCTCGAGGAGCCGCCTCCGAACACGATCTTCGTGCTTGCGACGACCGAGCCGCAGAAGATCCTCGACACGGTCGTTGACCGCTGCCACCGCTTCGACTTTGGACGGCCAACCGTTGAACAGCTAACCGTCGTTCTGCAGCGCGTCGCCGGCGAGGAGCAGATCGAGATCAGCGCCGATGCGCTTGCACTGATCGCCCGTCATGCAACAGGGTCGTTCCGCGACGCGCTCGGCACGCTCGAGCAATTGGTCACCTACAGCGGCAGCACCGTGGCAGTAGAGGATGTGCTCGCAGTGCTCGGCGTGGCCGACGACGACCTCCTCTTTGGCGCCCTTGACGCCGTCAGCGCCCACGACGCGCGCGCCGCGCTTGAGATTGCCGCCCGCCTGGCGCAGACCGGCCGCGACCTTCAGATCGCCGCCCGCGACCTTGAGGTCCATACGCGCGAACTGCTGGTGGTGCGCACGCTCGGCGCAGTGCCGGCCGAACTGCGCGTGACCCCTGACCGCGACGCACGCCTCTCCGAACAGGCCGACCGCGTTGAGGAAGCCGACGCGGTCCGGCTGTTGGATCTGCTCGGCGCGTCGATGCGCGCGATCCGCGACGGCGCCGACCCGCGAACCCAACTTGAGCTTGCGCTGGTCAAGGCCGCAACGCCGGAGGTGGACGCCTCAACAAAGGCGCTGCTGGCAAGGATCGGCCGCCTGGAGCAGGCGCTTGGGGGAGCCGCACCGGCGTCCGCGCCGCCCGCCACACCTCCCGCCGCGCCCCCGGCTCAGGCCCCGCCGGCAGAGCAGCCGCCAGCACCGCCGGTTGCTGAGCAGCCGCCAGCGCCCGCGCCCGCCGAAGAGCCGCCGCCGCCCGCACCTGCAGCCGAGGCTGCAGGCGGACAGGCAGCTGCGGCCGCCGCACCGAGCCCGGAACCGGAAGCAGCTCCAGCGCCCGAGGCTCCCTCGATAAAAGTCTCGATAGAACAGGTCAAGGAGATCTGGCCTGCGGTGTTGGAGACGATCGGTCCCGAGCACCCGATGGTATGCGCCGCACTCGAACGGGCCGAGCCTGTCGAGATGCGCGGCGACGGGCTGCTGGTCGGCTTCGACGAGAACGACTCCTTCAATCGCCGGATGATCTCCGACCACACAGACGCCAAAAACGTCGTTGCGGAGGCGGTCGAGTCGCTGCTGGGCGGCCGGATCCGGATTGACTACGAGATCTGCGAGCTCGCACCGCGCGCCGAAGCGCAGGAGCTGGCAGGAGACGAGCTTGTCGATCATCTGATGGAAACCTTCGAGGCCGAGGAGATCGTTGCCGAGCAGCCGGCTGCGCCGGAAGCTCCCGCCGAGAGCAACTTCGAGGATGACGGCGACCCTGGGCCCGAGGCTCCGTAGGCGGCCCTGAATGTTTGCCCCTCCCGTCCAGCGCCTGATAACTGAGCTTTCAAAGCTGCCGGGGATCGGCTCGCGAACAGCGCAGCGTCTGGCGTTCCACATCCTGCGCTTGGAACCGGCCGAGGCGCTGGCACTGGCCGACGCCATCCGTGAGGTGAAGGAGAAGATCGGCTTCTGTGAGATCTGCTGCAACCTGTCGGAGGGCCCGCGCTGCGAGATCTGCCAAGACGAGCGGCGCGACAAGACGCTGATTTGCGTCGTCGAGGAGCCGGGGGACGTGATCCCCGTTGAGCGCACGCATGAGTTCCGCGGCACCTACCACGTGCTCGGCGGCGCACTCTCGCCGATCGACGGGATCGACGCTGAAGATCTGAAGATCGCCGAGCTGTACGCGCGGATCGAGGGAGCCGATCCTAAGGTTGCCGAGGTGGTGCTGGCCACCAACCCAACGACGACCGGAGAGGCGACCGCGCTGGCCATCGCGCGCGGCGTCCACGAGCGCGCGCCCGATGTTGCGGTGACGCGTCTGGCGTCCGGTCTGCCGGTCGGCGCCGACCTCGAATACGCGGACGAAGTGACCCTCGGCCGCGCGATGATGGGCCGCCGCGCCGTCTAGGCGGTCGCTGCCGTCCGCAAAGAGCCGCTCCCGCTCGTATCCTTGGCAGCCATGGCCGACGCGACGATCGTTATGAAGTTTGGTGGGACCTCGGTGGCAGACGCCGAGCGGCTTCGCCGTGCCGCCGAGCGGATCGTCAAGCGCCGCGAGGAAGGCCACCGCGTCGTCGCCGTCCTCAGCGCCCGCGGCAAGGAGACCGACCGCCTGATCGAGGCCGCCTACGAGGTCTCCGACAACCCCGACCCGCGTGAGATGGACATGCTGCTGTCGACCGGCGAGCGGGTCTCCTGTGCGCTCTGTGCGATGGCGATCAACGACCTTGGCCAGCAGGCGATCTCGCTGACCGGCTCGCAGGCGGGCATCGTCACCGACACGACTCACACCAAAGCGCGGATCCTCGACGTGCGCGCCGACCGCATTAGCGAAGCGCTCGACGAGGGCAACATCGTGCTGGTCGCCGGCTTCCAGGGAGTCTCGACGACGAAGGACGTAACGACACTTGGCCGCGGCGGCTCCGACACCACGGCGGTTGCGCTGGCGGCCGCCCTCGGCGCCGAGGAGTGCGAGATTTACACCGATGTGGCAGGAGTCTTCAGCGCCGATCCGCGGATCGTCCCGGACGCCCGCAAGCTTTCGGTGGTCGCGTCGGAGGAGATGCTTGAAATGTCATCGTCAGGGGCGGGGGTGCTGCAACTTCGCAGCGTTGAATATGCCCGCAACCATGGCGTCCGTATCCACTGCAGGTCGAGCTTCGAGGACGGTCCCGGTACCGTGGTCCTCGCGGAGAATCAGACAATGGAACATCCACTCATAACAGCCGTCACCCACTCAACCGACGAGGCCCGCGTCACCGTCATCGGCGTGCCCGACACGCCCGGCGCCGCCGGCCAGATCGCGACCGCCCTGGCGGACGCCAACGTCAACATCGACATGATCATCCAGAACGAGCCGGTCTCGAAGGACACCCGAGCCGACATGTCGTTCACGGTCCCGCGCGACGACCTGCGCGCCGCGCACGAAGCGCTCGACGGACTCAAGCAGGAGCTGGGGATCGGCGACATCGCCACCGACGAGGCGATGGGGAAGGTCTCGGTGATCGGCGCCGGAATGAAGACGCATCCGGGCGTGGCGGCAAAGGTCTTCAGCGTGCTCGGCGACGAGAAGATCAACATCGAGATGATCTCGACCTCGCCGATCAAGATCTCCTGCGTGATCGCGGGAGACCGCGTGGAAGACGCCGTCCGCGCGCTTCACTCGGCGTTTGAACTGAGCGGTGAGGACACGATCCGCGCAGAAGAGCCGTTCGGGCAGCCACCGTCATGAGGATTGCGGTCGTTGGCGCAACCGGCGCAGTAGGACGCCTGCTGCTGTCAATCATCGCCCAGCGCGGAGTCCCGGCCGATGAGGTCGTGCCGTTTGCCAGCGAGCGCTCCGCCGGCACCCTTATGGAGGGCTACGGCGAGGTTCAGGCGCTGCGCGACGACACAATCCAAGGGTTCGAACTGGCGCTGTTCTCGGCTGGCGGTTCGACCTCGCGCGAGTGGGCGCCGCGGTTCGCGGAGGCGGGCGCGCTGGTCGTCGACAACTCGTCTGCCTGGCGGATGGACGACGGCGTGCCGCTGGTGGTCAGCGAGGTCAACCCTGACGAGATCGCCAACGCCCGCAAGGGGATCGTCGCCAA
>WLNX01000006.1 GCA_009699565.1 Actinomycetota bacterium
CGGATGCGGCGGCAATCAAGCGGCGCGCTGCACCGGCTGCAGTGGCTAGAATTGGTGGAAGTTCACCGCAGGAACGGGGTTTTTGGAAGGTTCCAGCCCGCCTGCCGCGAACCTAACCCCAGATGTCTCTCCGCAGCCGAAAACTACGTCGTCGTCGCAGTCAGGCAGGTGCCGGACGGGCGATCTTCGCGCTGCTGGCAGTGGGCGGAGCGGCCGCCTTCATGGGGCTGCTCGGCGGCTTCGGATACCTCGCTTCGGTCGCTTCGTCGGCGCCAAAGCTGAACCAGCTCAAGCCGGCCGAGCAGGGATCAACGTCGGCCGTCTACGCCGCTGACGGAACGCGACTCGGGTTCATCCAGGGAGACGTGCTGCGTACGCCGGCCCCGGAGAGCGAGATGCCGCAGCAGATGCGCGACGCGACCGTTGCGATCGAAGACCGCCGCTTCTACAAGCACAACGGAGTCGACTACGAGGGAGTAGTCCGCGCGGCCGTCAAGAACGTCTCCAGCGGCGCGACCGTCCAAGGCGGTTCGACTCTGACGATGCAGCTCGTCCGAAACCTTTACAAGGGCAACAAGGAACGCACCATCAACCGCAAGATCCGCGAAGCAAAGCTTGCGACCGACCTTGAGAGCAAGCATCCTGGGGCAAAGGGCAAGCGCTGGATCCTCACGGAGTACCTCAACAATGTTCCCTACGGAACAGTCGGCGGCCAGACTGCAGTCGGCGTCTCCTCGGCGGCGCGCGTCTTCTTCGACAAGCCTGCAAGCAAGTTGACGCTTAGCGAGTCGGCGCTGCTGGCAGGGCTGCCGCAGGCTCCTTCGCAGTACAACCCGTTCCTCGCTCCCGACCTTGCCCGCGCCCGTCGAAGTCAGGTGCTCGACCAGATGGCCGATCAGGGCTACATCACCGACGCGCAGGCTGCTGCTGCGAAGAAGTCGCCGCTCGGCGTCAAGCACAACAGCTACTACGCACAGCGCCGCGAGGGCTACTTCTTCGACTACGTCCGCTCGGAGCTGGTCAAGCGCTACGGAGTCGAACGCGTTCGCGCCGGCGGAATGAAGGTCTACACAACCGTTGACCTCAAGCTCCAGCAGGCAGCTCGGAATGCAATCTCGAACCACCTCGGCTATCCGGGCGCCCCTTCCTCGGCAGTCGTTTCGATCGACCCCAAGAGCGGATACATCAAGGCGATGGCATCGTCCGGCGACTACTCGCAGTCGAAGTTCAACCTCGCAGCGCAGGGCAAGCGCCAGCCCGGCTCGACCTTCAAGGTGATGGTGATGATGGCGGCGCTGAGGCAGGGCGTCGACATCAACGAGACGACCTACGAATCAAAGCCGCTGAAGTTCACCGACAAGAAGACCGGCGTTCCGATCGACGTCCAGACCGACGACCACGCCTACTCAGGGTCGACGACGATCTTCGATGCTCTCGTTCGCTCCGACAACACCGTCTTCCAGCAGCTTGACCTCGACATTGGCCCCGAGGAGGTCCGCCAGACCGCCTACGACATGGGCATCACCAGCAAGCTCGACGCCTACCCGGCGGAAGGACTCGGCGGCCTGACCCGGGGCGTTTCGCCGCTTGAGATGACGCGCGCCTATGTGACGGTCAACAACGGCGGCTGGCGAATCAAGCCGGTGGCGATCAAGAAGGTCGTTTTTGCGGACGGCCGCGAAGACAAGTCGCTGGGGCAGCGCGACCGCGTCAAGGTATTCACCGACGGCCAGACCCACGAGGCGGTCAAGGCAATGGAGGCCAACGTGCAGGGCGGAACCGGTACCGGCGCCCAGCTTGGCTGCCCGACCGCCGGCAAGACCGGCACCACCAGCAACTTCACGGACGCCTGGTTCGACGGCTTCACGAGCTCGCTCAACACCGCCGTCTGGGTCGGCTTCCCGAACGCTGCGATTTCGACCGGCATGTTCGGCGGCCAGGCCCCGGCTTCGATCTTCCACGACTTCATGCAGGTGGCTATGAGTGGCCGCGCCTGCGACCCCTTCCCGGATCCGACGGAACCCTTCGTGGCCAAAGAGTTCGCCGGCGAATACGCGAGCAACGGAGCCCCCGGCGACGCCGTCGATCCGCTCGCAAAGGACAAGAAGGACAAGGGCAAGAAGGAATCCAAGAAGTACGAATCGAAGCCCAACAAGCCGCCGACTCCTTCGCCGACTCCGAAGCCCACACCCGAACCGACACCGGAACCTCCGCCGGACACCGGCGGCGGTGGCGGCGGCGCAACTCCCGGCTGACGGGCGGAGCGACTGCTACCGTCAGCTCTGATGGCAAAAGAAGAGAAAGTCGAGTTCGAAGGCGACGTCGTTGAGGCGCTGCCGAACGCGATGTTCCGCGTCAAACTCGACAACGGCCACCACGTGCTCGGCCATGTTGCCGGCAAGATGCGCCGCTACCGAATCCGGATCCTGCCCGGCGACAGAGTGAGGGTTGAAGTTTCTCCTTACGATCTCGACCGCGCGAGGATCGTCTACCGCCACCGCTAGCGGGCACCGAATGAGCGAACGGTCGCTCCTCAATGCCTTCAAGGACCTGTTCTCCGAGCACGGCGATCGCTGCGTGCAGTGGATCGGTGACGACTGCGCCGTTGTTCGCTCAAAACCGTTCACCGTCACCAGCGTCGATTCGATCGTTGACGGCGTCCACTTCCGACTTGGCAACGAGCGCATCGGGCTCGCAGACATCGGTCACAAGGCGCTCGCCAGCGCGCTCTCCGATCTTGCGGCGATGGCGGCGAACCCTTCAGAGGCCTACCTCGCCCTCGGCGTACCTGACGATCTCAGCGAGCGCGACGTTCTTGAACTGGCCGCAGCGGTCGAAGAACTCGCCGGCGCGACCGGTGTGACGATCGCTGGAGGCGATCTGGTGCGCTCGCCGGTGCTGTTCTGCTCGGTGACGGTTGTCGGATGGAGCGATGCAGCCGAGGACTTGATCGGACGGGGCGGCGCGCAGCCGGGCGACGGCATCTACGTCAGCGGACCGCTGGGAGCCGCGGCCGCCGGCCTCGCGATTCTCGAAGGCCGCGCTCCACTCGCAGCCGGAGAGCCCTGGGCCGAAGCTCTAGTTGCTGCCCAGCTACGCCCTAACGCACGGTTCGACTGCGCGCACCAACTGCGCGCCGCGGACGCGCACGCGCTGATCGACATCTCCGACGGATTGGCCGGTGACGGCGCCCAGATTGCCGAAGCCAGCGCGGTGACGCTGGAGATTGAACTGGCGCGAATCCCCCTCGCGGAAGGGGTGGCCGAGGTTGCGCACGAGATCGGCGAGGACCCCGCCAGGTTCGCCGCCAGCGGCGGAGAAGACTTTGAGCTCTGCGCCTGCCTTGAGGACTCGGCCGCGTCAAAGGTTGTGGGGCTGACGAAGGTTGGCGAGGTCAAGGCTGGCCAGGCGTCAGTCGTCATGCGCGGCGAAAACGGTGAAGCCGTCGAACTGCACGGCTACGAGCACACCATCGGCGACGACTCAGCGGCGCTGGGCTGACTCGACGCCGCCGAGCGAACCCGGTCCGGCGTAGCTGGCCGGGCCGCGCACGGTGATCGCCTGACCGCCGTCGGGGTCGACGCGAACCGCTCGAAGCAGCGCCGCCGTGGCGGCACCGGCGACAGTCGACCAGCCAATCAGCGCCACCAGCGACGGGGTTCCGCCGGCCATCGTCAAGAGCGCAAACGAGAAGAGTCCAGCCGGCGAAAGGGAGAATTCGCTCGCGTAAACGAAGCCGACGAGCAGCACGGGCAGCACGGGCAGCAGGATGAAGAAGACTGACCAGAGCCTCTTGGGCGGCCTTTCGCGGGAGCCAAGCAGCAGCCAGATGTTGACCGGCAGCACCATCAGCAGGGCCGCGTAAGGGTTGAAGCACCAGATCACAACCGACGCCAGAGAGGCAACGAAGGCCGGTGCCATCGCCGCGCCTGGGTCCCCGCTCGAATCGGCGACGGTGAAGTAGCGGTTGATCGCCGGGCGCGCGAGCAGAAGTACAAGCGTGAAGATCACGAGCGCGCAGATCAGGGCTCCCCAGCCGGCACTGCCGAACGGGATCGATCCGGGCGGCGCAGGCGGAGCCGTCACGTTGAGTCCGCCGACCAGGCCGACCAGCCTAAGGAAAACGGCCGCCGCGGCAAACGGGAGTCCAGCGCCAAGCACCCAGACCATCCAGCGAGCGACCGGCGCGCGCTCGCGCCGCATGCGCGCGAAGCCGTCGGCGGCGGTCAGCAGGGCCGGCAGCAGCAGCGCCGCCACCAGCAGTCGGATCGCCCACAGCGGCAGCATCTTGCGCGAGACGACCAGATCCAGATCCGGCGACGAGCTCTTCACCGCCGGGTTCTGGTCGAGCGCCGTCAGCGTGCGAAGAGCAGCGCGGCCAAAGCCCTGCAGGCGGGTTGCATCAACGGGAGTATCGGCAGCGGGCGGCAACTCGCCACTCGCCGACAGCAGGGCCGTCGGGATCCCGGCGGCGACCGAAGGGCCCTGCTGGCCGACCGTGACCGGCCAGGCGAACCGGGCGAGCTCGATTCGCGCCAGCGGCATCGCCGCCTTGATCCCGGTCTCGGCGCGGAGCGCAGTGGCGACCGTGCGAGTCAGGAGCAACGGCGTCGAACCGGGCGCGGCGGCCCAACCGACGACGACCTGATCGGTTGTCGGAGTGCCTGCCAAGTCGCCAAGCACGATCATCGCGTCAACCGGCCTCGAAAGCCGCGACGAGAGCTCGCTGATGCCGGCTTGGCCGCCGGTCGAGCCGCTCACAGAGGCGAAGGTGACGCTGCGCCGGGGCCTTGAAAGGCCAACGACCCGGGCGATCTCGATCATCGCCGCCGTGCCCGAGAGGGCTGCCGGAGAGCCTCGGCCGAGCGAGTCGCGGGCCGCCACGACCACCAGCTGAGCACCCGGGGCCGAACCCGGCTGCTGAGCTTCAACGGTGATCAGATCGCGCTCGCCGTCCACAGTCGAGGCGTCCTTCAATGGCACGCTGCGAACTCTCACCTTTGGCAGCGCCGCCCGCAGCTCGCCGGCAACGCGTGCAGCCAAGGCGTTATCGCCGCTGCTGCCCGGCCTGCGATTGGGGAACTCCTTGGCCAGCGCGTTCATCATTCGCGCGGTGCGCGCGCCGTCGAACGCCGCCGGGACCAACTGCGAGCGCAGCGGCGTTGGCCTGTTCTCGAGCGAGAAGGCAACGATGATGAAGACGAACAGCACCGGGATCAGTGCTGCTCGGTAGATGCGCGGGTCGAGCATTGCTGACGAGAGAGACTAAAGCGCCTAGGCTTCGAGCCGAAGATGACTGAGCAGACCGCACGCATTCTGCTCGTCGACGACGAGCAGTCAATTCAAGAACTCCTCTCCTACCCGCTTCGGCAGGACGGCTACGAAGTTGTCCAGGCAAGCGACGGCCGCGAGGGGCTGGAACTCTTCCGCGAATCGCACTTCGACCTCGTCGTGCTCGACGTGATGATGCCGCGAATGGACGGCTTCGAGCTGTGCCAGAAGCTGCGCGCGCGGAGCACCGTGCCGATCATCATGCTGACCGCAAAGTCGGAGGAGGTCGACAAGATCGTCGGCCTCGAGATTGGCGCCGACGACTACATCACGAAGCCCTTCTCGGTGCGCGAGTTTCGCAGCCGTGTGAAGGCGCTGCTGCGCCGCGCGTCGCTCGCAGCCGACATTGACGATGACGATGATCAGCGGATTCTCAACGGGCGGATCGAGGTGGATCCTCTGAAGCGGCGAGTCACCGTCGACGGCAACGAGGCCGAGCTGACCTTCGTTGAGTTCGAGATCCTGCTGGCACTGGCCGGGAGCCCGGGCCGCGTCTGGAGCCGCGACCAGTTGCTCGGACAGGTGTGGGGCAACAGCGACTACCGCGACCCGCGCACAGTTGACGTCCACATTCGCCACCTTCGCGAGAAGCTCGAGGAGGACAGCGGCGAGCCGAACTACATCCTGACCGTGCGGGGCGTCGGCTACCGATTCAAAGAGCCGGCCTGATGGGAGCGCGCAGGCCTACATCGATTGCAAACCGGCTGGCGCTGCTCTTCTTCGCGATCACGCTCGGCGCGATGGTGATCGTCTATGCCGGCGTTGTTCCACGCCTTGAGTCGAGCCTGACGAGCGAACGCTCCGACCTGCTTTCGGCCGACGCCAACCGCTTCAGCGGTCCGATCCAGAAGAAGTTGACCGACGGCGCTCCGGTAGACCAGCTCGACCTCGCAATCCGCGCAGCCGCCGACAAGGCGAACGCCCGCGTGACGTTGATCGGCGTCGGCAACAGCGGCAAGGGAACCTCGGCCTTCGTCAAGTCCGACTCCGACCTGCGCTCCTCAATTGGCAGCCTCGCCTTCCCGGCCGCGCTCGAAGCAATCGGTTCGGGGCAGGTGGCAACGGCCGTTGAGTCGGTATCAACCGGCCGCGTGGTCGAGGCGGCCCTGCCGCTCTTCTCGAAGGATCCCGCCACCGGCAAACGGGTGCTCGGGGACGTGCTGGTCTTCTCGGTTCCGCTCGGCGATGTCGAGCGGAACGTCACCCTCGTGCGCAACCGAATCCTGCTGGCAGCCGTGATCGCGCTCGCCGCGGCGCTGGCGGCCGGATACTTGGTCGCACTCTCGTTTGGCCGGCGCGTCTCGCGGCTTGAAGCGACCGCGCGGCAGGTTGCGGACGGTGATCTTTCGGCCCGCTTCACGGTTGACAACGACGACGAGCTGGGCAGGCTGGCGGGGGCGCTGGAAGCAATGCAGACACAGCTCTCGGAACTTGACAGCGCCAGACGCCGGTTCATTGCAACCGCCTCGCACGAACTGCGCACACCGATCTTCTCGCTCAGCGGGTTCGTCGAGCTGCTTGAGGATGAGGAGCTCGACGAGGCGACCCGCCAGCGCTTCCTCGGTCAGCTCCGCGACGGAGTTTCACGGCTGGAGAAATTGACGACCGACCTGCTCGACCTGTCGCGGATCGACGCCGGAGCGGTCGAACTGCGGCGCGAATCGGTCGACCTCGGCGATCTGGCCACCGGCGTCGCCAACGAATTCGTTCCGGCGCTTGCAGGCCACGAATCGAAGCTCGAAGTGCGCCTCGCAGCGGAACCGGTAGCCGCCAACTGCGATCCTGAGCGCCTAGCGCAGGTCGTGCGGATCCTGATCGACAACGCCGTCGCCCATACGCCAAAGGGCACCGACGTGATCGTCGCAACCAGCCGCCGGGGCAAGCGTTCGCGCGTGGCCGTGACCGATTTTGGTGAAGGAATCCCGCGCGGCGACCTCGACCGCGCGTTCGAGCCCTTCTACACCTCCGACGGCACGCGCGGGGCCGGCCTCGGACTGGCGATTGCGCACGAGCTGGTGGAACGGATGGGCGGCAGTCTGGCTGTTGAGAGCAAGCCCGGCCGGACGACCTTTGCGCTTGAGCTGCCGAGCTGACGGCGCAGCGGATCAACCGCCCCGCAAGGCCTCGGCGGGTAGGCTGAAGGCGTGACCCAGACTCCATTCGTACTCGTCTCAAACCGCGGCCCGGTCACGTTCGATGACGCCGGCGAGATCCACCGCGGCGGCGGCGGGCTGGTCACGGCGCTGACCGGCCTTGTTTCTCACCGAAAAGCCGTCTGGGTGGCAAGCGCGATGTCGGAGGGCGATGTCAAGCGCTCACTCGAAGAGGACGGACAAGCCTTCAGCGTCCGCTCGCCGCTTGGAGGCGAGTACGAAGTCCGGCTCGTCGCCAGCGAGCCGGAAGCCTTCGACCGCTTCTACAACATCTTCGCCAACCCGATGCTGTGGTTTATTCAGCACTACCTCTGGGACATCTCCAACGCCCCCGACGTGCGCCAGTGGGAGATCGACGCGTTCGAAGAGGGCTACAAGGTCGTCAACGACGACCTTGCCGCTGCCGTCGTCGAAGAGATCGCCGGCAAGCCCGACCCGGTCGTAATGGTTCACGACTACCACCTCTACACGCTCCCGGCAACGGTCCGCAAGGCGCGCCCCGACGCCTTCCTCCACCACTTCATCCACATCCCCTGGCCGCAGTCGGACGCTTGGCGCGTACTGCCAACAAAGATCCGTGACGAGCTCTACGAGGGACTGCTGGCCAACGACATCATCGGCTTTCACACACAGGCATACCGGCGCAACTTCATCCAGTGCTGCCGCGACCTGCTTGATCTTGAGGTCGACTTCGAGCGCGGCATCGTTCACCACGACGGGCGCGAGATCTGGATTCGCGCCTACCCGCTGCCGATCGATGCCGCTTCAACCGAGTCGGTCGGAAGCTCTCCGCGGACGCTCGATCTTGAGGCCGAGCTTGAGCGCCGCCGCCGCGAATTCCTGATCCTCCGCGTCGACCGCGCCGACCTCTCCAAGAACGTGCTGCGCGGCTTCACGGCCTTTGACCTCTTCCTCGACCAGCACCCCGAGTTCCGCGAGCACGTTTCGTTCATCGCGCAACTGATGCCGTCGCGTTCCGACGTGCCGGAGTACGCCGAGTACCTCGAGAAGATCGAAGCGCTGGTCGCGGTCGTCAACCTGCGCCACGGCACCCCGGACTGGATGCCGATCCAGCTGAAGCTGCGCGACGACCTCGAGGAGGCGATGGCTTCCTACCGCCAGTACGACGTGCTGCTGGTAAACGCGATGTTCGACGGAATGAACCTCGTCGCCAAGGAAGGTCCGCTCGTCAATCAGCGCGACGGCGTCTCAATCCTCTCCGAGAACACCGGCGCCCACGAGGAGCTCGGCGAATTCGCTCTGAGCGTCAACCCGTTCAACATTCAGGAGCTTGCCGACGCGATCCACACGGCGCTGACGATGGCCCCGGAAGAGCGCAAGAGGCGGATTACCGGCCTCAAAGAGATCGTCACCGAACGCAACCCAGGCGACTGGGTCGACGACCAGCTGGCCGACATCCGTTCGAAGGCCGAAGCCAACGGCGCCGCCGGCAGCTCCTAGCAGCCGAGCGATCTAAGGCCAGCCGAACTCGTCGGCCGGAGTGTTCTTCGGCGCCGGCGTTGCAGGCTGTTCCGCGGTTACCGGAGCCGATCCCGCTTGGACCGGAGCAGCGGTCACGGCTGGCTTGCCCTGCCGCGGCCGGCGCTTGGCGACGAGCCTGGCGCTGGACGGCCGCGAGCCGCGGCGGCGGCGCCGACGTCCGATTGCCTCCCGGACGCCAAACCGGCGCGGCGACTGCCTCGGCGCAGGCTCGGGCGCGTCCGCTGCGACTACCGGCCGGGGAGACGGATCGGGGACGGGGGGAGGATCGCGGGTGAGCCTTGGAACGACGAAGACGACGGCCGTCAATCCCGCCACGGCGGCAAGTTTGAGCGACGTACGCATCGCTGGTGCCGGTCGGCGAGCGGTCATAACCCCCATAGCTGCGGGGCACAGCTGACTCGCCCCCTGCTATCGTCGCGCCTCGAATGGTGGCCCCTGCCCCTACTTACGATCTGATGTTGATGCTCGACCCCAAGGCCGAGGATGCGACGCGTACGAAAATCCGCGGCGACGTCAAGGCAATGATCGAAGAGGGCGGGTCGATCATCGGTGATCACGACTACGGCAATCGCAAGATGGCCTTCGAGATCAACCACGGCAGCGAAGCCGACTACGACCTGATTCAGTTCCACGGACCGAACAGCGTGCTTGAGCAGCTTCAGCGGACCCTTCGGATTACCGACGGCGTGGTTCGCTTCCGCATCATCAAGCTGCGCAACGGCGTCGGTGACCCGCCCGATCTACGCCAAGCACCCGCTCCCGTCAGCGAGGCACCGGCCGAAGTTGTCGCAGCCGAAGAAGTGGTCGTGGCTGACGAAGTCGTCGCCGAAGTTGAAGCCGTCGAGGAAGCGGTCGCTGAAGAGGCGGTCGTTGAAGCAGTCGTTGAAGCCGAAGTTGAAGCGGAAGCCGCCGAGAGCGCTCCGCCCGCGGCTGAATAGCGCTGTCAGATTTACGAATCGCAACGCGACGTTAAGACAAGTGCGCAAATTGCGACTTGATCGCTGATCTGCGCCGAGAAGCTCTTTAGACTCGCGGCGAGACCGCAAGATTTTGAAACGGGCGAATACCCCGCCCAGTGAAAGGACCACGAATATGGCCGCCTCAAACATCAACCGCGTAATCATCACCGGCAATCTGACTTCCGACCCCGAGCTGCGGGCGCTTCCGAGCGGCAGCTCGCTCTGCAAGCTTCGAGTCGCCTGTAACACCCGCCGCAAGGACGGAGCGTCAGGCGAGTGGGTCGACAAGCCGAACTACTTCGACGTAACCGTCTGGGGAGCCCAGGGCGAAAATTGCGCCAAATATCTGGCCAAGGGCCGCGGAGTTGCCGTGGACGGTCGCCTCGAGTGGCGCGAATGGGAGACGCCGGAAGGCAACAAGCGCCAGGCCGTCGACATCATCGCCGACAGCGTCCAGTTCCTCAGCAGTCCTCGTGACGAGGGTGGCTCGGGCCAGGGCGGCTTCACGCCGAGCGCCGACGTTCCAACCGACACCAGCGATTTCGCAGCCGCACCAACCGGTTCACCGGCTTCGGCACCGTCCGAAGACGACATTCCGTTCTAGGCGCCTGACGCAGACATACGGCGCCAAGGCGCTACTCTCTGCGCGCAGCAGCGTTTTTTACGTCGCTGTGCGAAACTTTGATCCAGCGCGCGCCTCTCGGCGCGCGTTTCCACGAAGAACGAGAGTCTGAGAGCACGAAGTGGCCAAGAAGAAAGAAACAAATTCAGCACGCCGCAAGGACAAGAAGGCCGGCCCCGGTACGGGTCGCCGCAAGTCCTGCGCATGCTGCAAGGACAAGATCGTCCACATTGACTACAAGGACGTCCCGCTGCTGCGCCGATTCACGTCTGAGCGCGGAAAGATTCGTTCACGCGGGATGACCGGCCTCTGCCGGCGCCACCAGACTCAGCTCGCGGAGGCGGTTAAGCGCTCGCGCGAACTGGCACTGGTTCCCTACGCAGCCGAACCGGCAAACGAGGGCACCCGCCCGCGCCGCGGCCGTGACCGTGACCGGGACCGCGACTAATGCCCCAAGCGATCCTGCTTGAAGACGTCGCCAACCTCGGCGGCAAGGGAGCCGTTGTAAACGTCTCCAAGGGCTACATGCGCAACTTCCTGCTCCCGCGCAAGCTCGCGCAGCCGGCTACACCCTCGCTGATTGCAGCGGCGGAGATGGCCGGACAGGCGGCGCAGGCCGAGCAGGTCCAGTCGCTTGAAGAGGCTCAGCAGCTCGCCGAACTGCTCGGCAAGACAACGCTGACGATTACTGCCCAGGCCGGAGAAGACGGACGGCTCTTCGGTTCGGTCACGACCCAAGACATCGCCGACGCAATTCTCGAGGCACGTGCCGTGACCATCGACAAGCGCAAGATCCGCCTTGAAGAGCCGATCAAGCAGACCGGCAGCCACACCGTTGAGCTCGAACTCGACGGCGGCGTGAAGGCAACGGTCAAGACGATCGTCGCCGAGCAGTAACAGCGACTCGCACGAACCCCCGCAAGACGCAACAACTTGTCGCCAAATGCGGCAAGAACGCGTGCACGCCACCCGGACTCGTTGGTAGCTTCGAACGGTAATGGCAATCGCCGCCCAGCCCCACGGATCGCCGACCGATCCACAGTCCACACTGCCTCCGCACTCGATCGAGTCGGAGCAGGCAATCCTCGGCGCGATCATGCTCTCCGAGAAGGCCCATTACACGTATGTAGTCGAGGAGGAGCTGAAGGCGCAGGACTTCTACCGCGCCCGCCATCGCGTGATCTTCGAGGCCCTCCTTGGTCTGTTCGACCGCGCCAGCGAGATCGACGTTCTGACGGTCACCGAGGAGCTCAAATCGCTCGGCAAGCTTGAGGACGCAGGCGGCGAAGAGGAGATCCAGTCGCTCGTCACCGCCGTCCCTGCCGTCGGCAACCTCCGCCGCTACGCCGAGATTGTCCGCGAGACGGCCCACCTGCGCCGGCTGCTCGACACCTCGTACAAGATCCAGTCCAGCGTCTACGGCCGCGACGGCGACCCGCAGCAGATCGTCGACGAGGCTGAGCGCTCAATCCTCGAGATCCGGATGGGCGACGGCGGGCAGGACTTCAAGCCGGTTGGCGACGTGCTCCACCACGAGCTGCAGCGCTGGGACGAGCTTGCCAAGCGGGGGGAGTCGGTAACGGGAATCCCCTCAGGCTTTGCCGACCTGGATGAGGTGACCGGAGGCTTCCAGCCCGGAAACCTGATCATCCTCGCTGCGCGTCCTTCGATGGGCAAGTCGGCACTGGTCACCAACATCGCCGAGAACGTTGCCCTCGACAAGAAGAACCCGCGCGCCGTCGCACTCTTCTCGCTCGAGATGTCCGAGGGCGAGCTGGCACAGCGCTTCATCGCTTCGAAAGCCGGAATCAAGGGCGAAGATCTGCGCAAGGGCAAGGTCCGGGACGAGAAGTGGAAGCGGGTGCTCGAGGCCGCCCAGAACTACGAGCGCTCAAAGCTCTTCGTTGACGACTCGTCCGACATCGGCCTGCTCGACATTCGCGCCAAGGCCCGCAGGCTTCACCAGAGCCTCCACGACGAAGGCGGCCTCGGCCTGATCATCATCGACTACCTGCAGCTGATGCGGGCCGACACACGCTACGACAGCCGCGTACAACAGGTCGGCGAGATGAGCCGCGGGCTAAAGATCCTCGCGCGCGAGCTCAAGGTGCCGGTAATCGCTCTCTCGCAGCTCTCCCGCGGCGTCGAGTCGCGCACAGACAAGAAGCCGATGCTCTCCGACCTGCGCGAATCGGGTCAGATCGAGCAGGACGCCGACCTCGTGATGTTCATCTACCGCGACGAGTACTACAACCACGAGGAATCGGAGGATCCCGGCGTCAGCGAGATCATCATCGCCAAGCACCGCAACGGCGCGCTGGGCAACGTCCGCCTCACCTTCCAGCACGAGTACCCACGCTTCCGCAACATCGCGATGGAAGCGGCATGAGCGGCTTCGCCTGCAAGGACTGCGAGGACAGCGGCTGGGTGGACACGCCCGACGGGTCGGCAGTCGTCGCCTGCCACTGCCGCGCCCAGCTCGTCGCAGGGCGCCGCTCGCGTTCCCTCTCCGGGGTGATCCCGCGCCGCTACCAGGGAACCTCGTTTGATCGCCCGCCGGTGAGCTCAATGCCCGCCGCACAGGTGGAACTGGTCAGGACTTATGTCCGTGACCTCGACAAGCGGCTGGAAGAGGGCCGCGGGCTGTGGTTCTTTGGCGGCGTAGGCACTGGCAAGACAACGCTTGCGATGCTGGTCTCTCAGGCAGCAATCGAAGCCCGGCGCAGCGTTGCGATCTATTCGCTCCCACGCCTGTTGGCCGAGATCCGCGGAACTTTCGAGGACGACGGCGAAGGCAGTTACGTCGATCTGCTCGACCGGCTCGCTGAGATCGACCTCCTGCAGATAGACGACCTTGGCGCCGAGAAGACCAGCGCCTGGGTCCTTGAGCAGCTCTACTCGATCATCAACTCTCGCTACGAGGAGCAGCGGTCGGTCATCGTTACGACCAATCTGGAGCGGGACGCGCTCTCGGAACAGATCGGCGAGCGGACCGTCTCAAGGCTTGAAGAGATGTGCGAGCTCTGCCCCCTGTTTGGAACCGATCAGCGCCGCTTCGAGGCCGTCGACATGCGCGATAAGGACCAGCCTCCCGCTCCCGACCTGCGTCTGGCCTAAAGGCCCGTAGACTCCCACGCTGATGCCAGGGATAGTTGTCGTCGGTGCCCAGTGGGGCGATGAAGGAAAAGGGAAGATCGTCGATCTTCTGGCGAAGCGATCGCGGATCGTCGCGCGCTTCCAGGGCGGCAACAACGCCGGACACACGATTGTCCACGGCGACGACGTCTGGAAGTTCCATCTGATTCCGTCGGGGATTCTTTACCCGGACACGCTCTGCGTTATCGGCAACGGCGTGGTTGTTGATCCCGGCGTACTTACAGGCGAGCTCGATGGGCTGCGCGAGCGCGGCGTCGACGTAAGCAACTTCCGACTCAGCGCCAACGCCCACCTGATCATGCCCTACCACCTGATGCTCGATCAGGCCGGCGAAGCGCGGCTCGGCAAGCTCGAGATCGGCACCACCCGCCGCGGGATCGGTCCCTGTTACGCCGACAAAGCGCTTCGGCTGGGAATCCGCGTCCAGGACATGCTCGACGAGAAGATCCTCAAGCAGAAGATCATGGCTGCGATCGAGCCCAAGAGACTTCAACTGCGCGACTTCGAGCGCGATCCGGCGCTGGACCTCCAGACGATCACTGAGCAGTACCTGCTGTACGGGAAGCGGCTGGAACAGTTCATCGCCGACACCACCACGCTGATCCACGAGGCGCTCGAGGCCGACGACCTCGTGATCTTCGAAGGCGCCCAAGGCGCGCTGCTGGACATCGACCACGGGACCTACCCCTTCGTCACTTCCTCCAATCCGGTCGCCGGAGCGGCTTGTGCAGGAGCCGGGGTTGGGCCAAAGGACATCAACGAGGTCTGGGGGATCGCCAAGGCCTACGCGACGCGCGTGGGCTCGGGGCCGTTCCCGACCGAGCTTGAGGACGAAGTCGGAGAGCGGATCCGCACAGCCGGCGGCGAATTCGGCACCACCACCGGCCGCCCGCGGCGGACCGGCTGGATCGACCTCGTGGCGCTGCGCTACGCAGCCCGGATCAATGGACTGACGTCACTGGCAATCACCAAGCTGGACGTGCTCAGCGGCTTCGAGACGCTGCCGCTCTGCACCGCCTACATCGGCGACGACGAAGCCGACGGCGCCGAGTTCGTCGATTATCCCTACCACCAGTCGGTGCTCCACCACGTGGCCGCGAAATACGTCGAAATGCCGGGCTGGAGCGAAGACATCAGCGCCGCCCGCAGCGAAGCAGAGCTGCCGCAGGCGGTCCACGACTACCTCGCGTTCATCGAAGACTTTGTCGGCGTACCGATCATCCTCGTTGGCGTCGGCCCCGACCTCGACCAGATCATCTGGCGCGGGGACAACGGGCCTCCAGCCGCCTAACGTTCGCGAGCCGGAACGCCAACGACGAGCGTCCCTGCGGCTACATCGCCGCTGACCACGGCGCCCGCGCCAACAACAGCCTTCTCGCCAACCCTTACGCCCGGCAGCACGATCGCCCCGGCGCCGATTCGGCAGCCCGCGTCCAATTGCGGGCCTTCGAGCTCGCCGGCACGCGGGCCCACTAGGCGATCGTTTGTGGTGATCGCTCCGGGGCCGACGAAGACGTCATCGGCGATGCGGGTCCCGGCGGCGATGTAGACGGAGCTTTGGATTGAAACGCGGTCGCCGATAACTACGTTGTTGTCGACGCCGCTGGCCCGGCCGATTACCGACTGCTCGCCGATCACGGCATGCTCGCGGACGCAGGCCTGGTCGCCGATGATTGTCCCGGCGCCGATCTGCGAGCCGGCAAAGACGACGGCTCCGGCGCAGATCTGCGCGCCGGCGCCGATTCGCAGCGCGCCGGGCTTTCCGCCGCGGTTCGCCGAGCGCGGAGACAGCAGCGGCTGCTTGCCAAGGACAACGTTGTCCTGAATCACAGCGCCGGCTGCGATCTCAACACCTTCGTGGACGACCACATTGGCGCCGAAGACGACATCGGCGGCAACGGAGGCCGATTCCGCGACGAGGGGCTGGCTTGCAGGGTGATCTTCCATGGCAGATACCCTAATGCCGTCGTGGATGAGGCCAACAACAAACCGGTCATGAGGGGCGCCGTGCTGGGTCTGGGGATGATCGGGCGCCACCATGCGCGAATCCTTGCCAGTACGCCGCAGGTTGACTTTGCGGGCGCCGTGGACCCTTCGGGCGACGTGCACGGGGCCGTGATTGATCCGGATCTCGTCTTTGCCTCCGTGGACGAGCTACTTGCTTCGGGGCCGATCGACTTTGCCGTCGTCGCGGTGCCGACCGAAGAACACCTTGCCGCCGTCCGTCAGATCACGCAGGCCGGCGCGAGCGTGCTGGTTGAAAAGCCAATCGCCGCCAGCGCCGCCGAAGGCCTTGAACTGATCGAAATTGTCGAAGCCGCCGGAGTGAAGGGCGCGGTCGGCCATGTAGAGCGCTGCAACCCTGCGCTGATCGAGCTGCGCAAGCGCATCAACGACGGGCAGCTCGGCGAGCTGTTCCTGATCGTCACCGAGAGGGTCGGTCCTTTCCCCGACCGGATCCGCGACGTTGGCGTGGTCAAGGACCTCGCCACGCATGACCTGGACCTCGTCCGCTGGCTCGGCGGCTCGCCGATCGCCTCGCTCGCCGGCCAAACCCAGAACCGGATGGGTCGCCCGCACGAAGATCTGGTGCTGATCAACGGCGCTCTGACCAGCGGCGTCAGCTTCAACTCGATAGTCGACTGGCTTTCGCCGACGAAAGTCAGGCGCACACGGGTCCTTGGCGACAGGGGGATGCTTGTCGCCGACACGCTGACCGCCGACCTGACCTTTTACGAGAACGGCGCCGTTGGCAGCGAGTGGGGAACGACGCAGTCGCTGCGCGGCGTCAGCGAAGGCGACGTCACCCGCTACGCGATCGCACGGCGCGAGCCGCTGCGCGTACAGCTCGACCGCTTCCTCGACCTGCTCGCCGGAGCCGAAGACTCCCAGGTAGTAACGCTGGCCGAGGGGCTCGAGACGCTAATCAGCGCCGAAGCCGTGCTAGCAAGCGCCGCAAGCGGCCAGACGGTCGCCCCAAGCCCAGCGGGAAGCTGATGCGGGTAGCGGTCGTCGCGCTCGGCAAGATCGGCCTTCCGCTGGCCGTGCAGATAGCGCGCGCAGGCCATGAAGTCGTCGGCTGCGACATCAACGCCGACGTCGTTGAGCTCGTAAACAGCGCTACGCCGCCGTTCCCCGGCGAGGAGGGCCTTGCGGAAGCGCTCGCCGAGGTTGTCGGCGACGGAAGGCTGAAGGCCCAGACAGACACCGCCGCCGCGGTTGCCGCGGGCCCCGAGCTGGTTGTCGCGGTGCCGCCGCTGGCCGTGGACGACGCCGCGAGGCCCGACTGGGCGGCGCTGGACGGCGCGATCGCTGCGATCGGCGCCGGACTGCAGGCCGGAACAACCGTCGTGGTTGAGACGACCCTCCCCGTCGGGACGACGCGCACCCGCCTTGCCCCGGCGCTGGAGGAGGCCAGCGGACTCAAGTCGGAGAGCGACTTCTTCACCGCGTTCAGCCCCGAGCGCGTCTTCAGCGGCAGGATCTTCGCCGACCTTGCCAACTACCCGAAGCTGGTCGGCGGCCTGAGCGCAGCAGGCGAGCAGCGAGCCGCCGAGCTGTACCGCTCGTTCCTCGACGCCGAGGTTTGGGAGATGGGGTCGGCAGAGGCGGCCGAGCTGACGAAACTTGCCGAAACGACCTACCGCGACCTGAACATCGCCTACGCGAACGAGCTCGCAAGCTTTGCCGACCGCAGCGGGGTCGACATCGGACGGGTGATCGAGGCGGCCAACAGCCAGCCCTTCAGCCACATCCACCAGCCCGGGATAGCGGTCGGCGGGCACTGCATCCCCGTCTATCCGCGCTTTTACTTAGAAGGTGACCCGGAAGCGACGCTGCCGCGAGCCGCGAGGGCGGTCAATGAACTCATGCCCGAGTACGCCGTGGAGGCGCTTAGCGAGGCTCTGGGAGGCCTCAGTGGCGCGCAGGTGCTGGTTCTGGGCGCCGCATACCGAGGCGGAGTCAAGGAAGCGGCTTTCAGCGGCGTATTCGCGACCGTCGAAGCCCTTCGAGGACGCGGAGCGCAGCCACTTGTCAGCGACCCCCTCTACAGCTCCGAGGAACTGGAGGCGCTGGGGTTCGCTGCTTGGGGCGGCGGCGCGGTTGACGGCGTAATCGTCCAGAGCGACCACGCCGAGTACGCCAATCTCGGCCCGCAGGACCTGCCGGGCGCAAAGGCGATCCTCGACGGCCGCGAGATTCTTGTTGGCGAGCGCTTCACTGAAGCGGGCGTCAAGCTGCTGCGAATCGGTCGCCCGAACAGCTAAGCGGCGAAGCGGGCGACCGCTTCTACCACCAGCGCCGCCGCATGGCCGTCTCCATAAGGAGCAGGGCGAGCAGAGGACGGCGGGTTGGCGAGCGCCGTCAGCGCCGCGTCGCGGTCAAGCCCGACGAGCGTGTTCCAGCCGCACTCGACGGTCTCCGTCCACTCGGTCGTGTCGCGCAGCGTGACGCACTGCACGCCGGCGATGAACGCTTCCTTCTGAACTCCGCCGGAGTCGGTCAGCACAGCGCGCGCTGACAGCAGCAGCGCCGTGAAGTCGATGTAGCCGAGCGGGCCGAGCAGCTTCACGCCTCCGGCTTCGAGCCGGCCGAGGAGCCCTGCCGCCTCGAGCCTCGCCAGCGTGCGCGGATGAAGCGGCAGCACGACCGGCCCTTCGACTGCCAGCAGCAGCTCAACCAGCTCCGCCAGCCGCTGCGGGTCGTCAACGTTCGCGGCCCGGTGTGCGGTGGCGAGGATGTAGCCGCCAGGCTCGACCCCTGCCAGCTCAAGCACTGAGGTGTTGGCCGCTGCCCGCGGACGCATCTGGAGGGCGACGTCAACCATTACGTCGCCTACCATCTCGGCCCGCGCCGCCAGCCCTTCGAGCTGAAGGTTCGTCATCGCCGTTTCGCAGGGACAGAGCAGCAGATCTGAACAATGGTCGGTGAGGACGCGGTTCAGCTCCTCGGGCATCGTGCGGTCGAACGAGCGCATCCCGGCCTCGATGTGGATGACGGGGATCTTCGCCTGGGCTGCAGTCAGCGCACCGGCAAGCGTTGAGTTGGTGTCGCCGTAGACGAGCACCGCGTCCGGGCGCTGATCGGCCAACAGCGGCGCCAAAGCGGTGATTATCTGCGCCGTCTGCTCACTGTTGCTGCCGCCGGCAATCCCGAGCTCAAACTCTGGGCGCGGGATCCCTAGCTCCTCGACGAAGATTGTTGAGAGCTCGTCGTCGTAGTGCTGGCCGGTGTCAACCAGCAGCTCCTCGTTGCCCTCGCGCAGCGGCATCGACACCGCGGCCGCCTTGATGAACTGCGGACGGTTTCCGACGACCGTGACGAGCTTCACGCGCTACCGCCGACCGCCTCGGCGATCGTCGCCCGCAGCACCGTGTCAATTGCCTGCGAAAGCGGACCGGGAGCCGGGAGTTCGACGTCGTCGATCGCCGAGACCGGATGGACCTCGCGCAGAGTCGACGCAAGGAACGCCTCCTTCATCTGCGGTATCTCGTCAACGTGGATCGAGCGCTCGTCGAGCAGCCCTGTCGCCAGCAGCGTGCGGCGCGTGATCGAATCGAGCACGCGGTCGCTCAGCGGCGGCGTGATCAGCCGCTCGCCGTCGATCGAGCAGACAAAGCTCTGGCGCGGGCCTTCCAGCACCGTCCCGCCTTCAGTGACCAACAGAGACTCGCCCGCGCCGCGCCCGACGGCGATCCGCGTGGCGAGCATGTTGGCAGCGTAGGAGAGCGACTTGACGCCGTCCAGCAGGATCGTCGAGTGGTAGGGAAGCGTCGTCAGCTTGATCGAGGGCGGGATCGGCGGCAGCGCCTCAAGGAAGCCGATCCGCGTTCCGCCGCCGGTCGAAACCAGCCGCAGGCAGCCGTCGTGGTCGGGAGTTGACGCGAGCAGATCCGCCGTGTCGCTCTCGATCGCTGCGCGGTCAAATTGAACCTGGAGGTTGGCGGCCGAGCGCTCCATGCGATCAAAGTGCTCCTCGAGCGCGAACGGAACGCCGTTGTAGACGCGAATCACCTCAAAGACGCCGTCGCCGCGCAGGAGGCCCACATCGGTCGCCGGAACCATCGCCTCCTCGGTCGGGAGGACCTTGCCGTTCAGAATCGCGAGCATCGCGCTGATTCTGCCACACGCGCCGCCGGAGAACGATGCCCCCGCCAGGAATCGAACCTGGAACCTTCGGATTAAGAGTCCGCTGCTCTGCCAGTTGAGCTACAGGGGCTTATGGCGCCGAATGGTAGCCGCTGAGGCTCAGCCGCCGAGGCCTGGTGCGCCTTGGGACTTCTCCTGAGCGGCCTGCTGCTTGGCGCTGTCGATCTGAGTTCGCTGCGTTGCAAGCTGCGCCTTGACCAGCTTCCGCTTCGATGCGGGCGTCAGGTCAAGTGCGCGCTGTTCGGCAATGTCGCTCTCGCGCTTGTTGCCGGCGAGGTATGCGAGCACGGCGAGCTGGGAGTAGAGCGCTGCGCTGGGTCCGCGCCCCTCGATCACGACTTTCAGTGCATTGGCCGACTTTGCAGGCTCGTTGAGTCCGCTCGGGCCGTAGGCGTTGACCATCAGCGATGCAACCCGCGAATCGGGTTTCTTAGGGTCAAGCGCGAGGTAGCGCTCCCAGCTCGTTGCAGCCTTGGCCAGCTCCGCTTTGCCGGCGGCCGAAAAGCTCTGCGTGGTCTGGTCGAAACCGACGATCGACGCCTGCTGCACCTGCGCCTTGGTGAGATCGGCCCAAGCCTGCTCGTCCTTGGGGTTGGCCGTGACCTGCTTGGTCAGGGTCTTGGCCTGATCGCTGTAGACGCTGTTTGAAGAGTCGCTCGATCCGCCGCCAATCGCGTCAAAGAGGCCGCCTGAGGTAGCTCCGCCGATCCCGAA
>WLNX01000060.1 GCA_009699565.1 Actinomycetota bacterium
AAATTCTGGACGAGCTTGACGGCAACGTCGACGCCTTCGTCGCCGGTCTTGGAACGGGTGGCACGCTGATGGGCGTTGCGCGCCGCTTCAAGGAGGAGCTCGGTGATCGCGTCACGATCGTCGCGGCCGAGCCGATGCAGGGCGAGCCGGTTCAGGGGCTGCGCTCGTTGGACGATGGCTTCATCCCGCCGATCATCGATCTGTCGCTGCTCGACCGAAAGATCTTCGTCACCAACCGCGACGCAGTTATCTGGACTCGTCGCCTGCTCGACGAGGAGGGCCTCTTCGCCGGCGTCTCCTCGGGCGCTATCGCGCGAGTGGCTGTCCGCATCGCCAGTGAGATGGACGAGGGCAACGTTGTCTTCATCGTCTGCGACGACGGCTGGAAATATCTCTCGAGCGGCGTTTACACGCTGCCCGTCGACGAGGTCGCAGATCTCGAGTCCACAGTCTGGTGGTAACACTCGCGCGCCGAAGCGCGTAGAATAAGTTCATGCCAAGTATCGGACCAATGGAACTGATCATCGTCCTGGTGATCGCGCTGATCGTCCTCGGACCAAAGAAGCTGCCGGAAGTCGGCCGCTCGGTGGGCAAGGGGATGCGCGAATTCAAGGACTCGATCTCGGGCGAGGGCAAGCCGGACGTTGCCGCAGCCGAGATTGATGAGAAGCCCGTCATCAAGACCGACTGACCAGCCGCGACTGCTGCCCGCTAATCTCGGGCACCGATGCTGATCTCACAAGAGCTGCTCGCGCAGGTGGTATCTCACGCGCGCCGTGATGCCCCCAACGAGTGCTGTGGACTTGTGGCGCTAGAGGGTGGCCGCGCCGTTGCCGTCTACGAGCTGGAGAATTTGGCCGCCAGCCCGCTGAGGTTTGAGGTCGACGGAGCAAAGCTCGCTCCACTGCTCTTCGAGATTGAGGAGGCCGGACGGCAGGCTGCCATATACCACTCCCACACGCGTTCCGAGCCCTACCCGTCGCAGACCGATGTGAACTTTGCCCGCTGGTGGCCGGGATGCGAGTGGCTGATAATTGGCCTCGCCGGAGGCGAGGAGGCCATCGCGAGGTCGTTCCTGATCACGGACGGTGGCAAGATCGACGAAGTCGACGTTTCCGTCGATGGCTGACCTCTCGCTTGGGCAGAAGGCTGCCAAGGTCGATCCCCAGTACACCGTCGGCGAACTTGTGCTGGTCGCAACGGGCAGGAACCAGAGCGAGGCGGAGATGATCGCGGGTCTGCTGCTGGAGGAAGGAATTCCGTCGCTGATCAAAAGGACGAGGGGCTTTGACGTTCCCGACATGCTCGCTGCCGGGCCGCGCGACATCTTCGTCGCAGAGTCTGCCCGGGGTCTCGTTCGAGAGATTCTCAGGGACTCGGAACTGGCAGGGGAGAGCGAGCCGTACCGTCCAGCCCCGCTGAAGCTCTTCGCAGGGCTCCTGCTGGCCGTTGTCGCAGTTGCGGTCGTTGTGTCGCTTGGCGTGCTGGTCTGGGCCTGAGCGTTCCCTAGACGCCGCCAAGGCGTGCCAGATGTGCGCGCCAAACGCCTTCGGTGTCAGCGAACGAGCGCCCAGGGAAGGCTCGGCTGATTATCTCGGCCGTGGACTGGGGAGCCGTCGTTGCCAGTTCGATCGCCGCCTGAGTTCCGGACTCGCTGGCTACTAGGTCGAAGACGCTCCCGCCCAGAAGCTGTGCATCGCGCAGACCTGGCGGGAAGCTGGGCCGTCGGCCGTCGCGCAGTCTGCTGGCAATCGCCGGCCGCGCGTGCACAGTCTGTCCGGAGAACCATTGGCCCGCGCCGGCTGACAGCCAGGCCCAGCGCGGCGCGCGGAACCAGTTCGAGAAGGTGAATGGAGGAGGCAGGCCCGGGTTGTTGAGTCCTGCAGTGAGCTGGGCGTAAAGCGAAGCGGGGGAGAGCATCAGCATCTCAAGCGAGCCTGGAACATTTGAGGCACGCCGACTCAGCAGGCGCGGGGCCAGCACGTGAATCTCGCTGCGCGAGTACCAGCCGGCCACGTAGCGCCTGCTGGCCGGAGTAGTTAGAAGACGCAGCGCGGCGGCTACCGGCTGGGCCAGGAGCAACTGAAGCTGGTTCGAATGGATCACGACCGTCAATCCGCCTGCGCTCTGCTCGAATACTCCCGCTAGCTCTTCGCGGGTCCCTTCGAGAAGCTCCAGGACCTCGTCGGCGTCGCTGTCGTCTTCCTCCGCGTGGCGGGCAACGAAGTTGGGGGATTGTGTCTCGATCCAGGACATCAGCGTGCTCCGCATGCTGGCAGCGGGTCACTCACGACTGTATGGCCTCGGCCGGTCTAGGCGAGGGCGGGGATGCGGCCGGAGACGATCGACTCGATCTCCTCCTGCACCCGACCAAATTCAAGATCGGAGAGAACCGGCGTCCCCTCAAACGGAAGCTCGCGCGTGATCTCGAGCCAGGTTGGTCCAAAGTCGTGCTCGGGCCGAACGCGGATCGTCACCGGGCGCGGGATGCGGTGGGTGCGAAGAAGGGTGACGCGCAGCGGAGAGCGGCGGCGCCAGCCGAGCCGCTTGGCTGCGTAGTCGTTGGTCCAGATATAGAAGGGGGAGAGCTCGTTGATGATTCGCTGGTCGGTGATCGTGTACTCGCCTGCGACTTCGGCCCAGGCGCGCACGCGAACACGGTCCGGCTGCTCGATTCCTCCGGGGCGCGTGAGCGCGCTTACCGGCGGGTCGCCGTCGGGCCAGACGCCCTCTTCTAGCGCGCGCCGCAACTCGGGAACATGTGCTCCGCGAACGACGTCGTTGGCTTCGTGCTCAAAGGTGGGAAAGAGGAAGAAGCGACTGTTCTCAAGTGCTTCGGGCTCCTCTTCGGCTCCGCTGCGGAAGATCAGCAGCTGCTCGCCCTCAGCGAGAGCCCGAATCGTCACTGCCCACTCTTTGATTGCGATTGGCATATGAATCAGAGGGAAAACCCAATGTTTCCGGCGTTTTTGCCTGAAAACTGGGCGATTCCGTATGAGGAGTGTCGCAAATCCGCCTAGGAATCGCAAATTTCCCTGCTATTTAGGGGTTTTTTCGGGTACCGCTCCAGCCAGTCCACTAAATATTTGGCATATGTAAGCCAAAAAGCTAGAGAGGCGATCATCGCTATGGCGGCTCACACAGCAGTTGTGTGATGCATCACACACACCAGCTCAGGCCGCACCGACGGCACCAGCCAGCTCGGCGCGGCTGTTCGAGACGAGCCTCGAGACGGCGGTGCGGCTAGGCGGCGGCCGAGAGCTCTTCGGTTACGCCAAGGTGCTGGTGCGCCGGGCAGTAGCCGTTAGCGTTGCTCGGCAGGCGGCGGCAGGAAGTACCGCGACGCGTCGTTGCTCGGCACTGGAGGGTGTTGCCGAAGGCGTCGCGTCCGCAGGTCGTCAACTCGGCGAGCGCGCGCTCGGCGGCTGCCATGTAATCCCGTACGACAGCCCAGACGCGCGCCTGGTCCTGGATCGGGAAGTGAATGCGAATCTCACGGAAGAGGCTTCGGGCTGGAGCCGCAAAGTAGTGACGGTCGGTCGCCAAGCGCTCGACGGCGCTTTCGCTCGACCTGAGAACCGCCTCGTGGCCGTCGCGGCCGGTCACGATCTGCGGGGCAAGTTCTCGGTAGATTCCTCGGCTTACTTGGTACATGCGGTTTGCAGCTCCTAGTTTGTTTTGGGGGAAGCGATCCTTCGCTTGAAACCCCCGCCTGCGACCACTTCTTGTGAACGCCAGACGAGTATTCGACCTCCGTGTGAAGGTTGAAACACCCGCTCTATGTAGTTCGTGTTAAGAGGCCGAACTAGGAGTTGTCATCGCCAGAGCTGAAAGGAGGGCTGATCGCCCGCAATTACGGCGTGCATCGAGTCAAGATTGCTGTCCGTGGCGGGAAAATCGCTTCTCCAGTGGGCGCCGCGGCTCTCCTCGCGTGCGAGCGCGCAGCGAGCAACCAGTGCGGCGAGAGGATTGGGGTCTTCCAGAAGGCGTTCAAGTCCTTCCCTGTTCCGGACGAGTCCCGCGTCGCGCCACATCGCGTCGCGCGTTTGCCTGCTTGGAATCGCGACGCCGACGGGGGCGGGAGGGAGCCCGCCGGCTGTCGGCGGCTCGTCAAGGGCGGTGCGAGCGGCGCGGGCGCCGAAGACCATGCACTCCGAAAGGGAGTTGGAGGCCAAGCGGTTGGCTCCGTGAAGCCCGGTGCAGGCGCTCTCGCCGACAACGTAGAGTCCTTCAACGTCGGTTGCTCCGTTTAGGTCGCTGACCACGCCGCCCATCAGGTAGTGGGCGGCCGGCGCAACGGGGACCAGCTCTTTCGCCGGGTCAACCCCGGCCTGTCGCAGTGCTTCTTCAATATTCGGAAAGCGTCCGTCCTCGACCGATCTCATGTCGAGGCCAACCGAGGTGGCTCCCGTCTGCTCAAGAACCGACCAGATCGAGCGGGCAACCTCGTCGCGCGGGGCCAGCTCGTCGACGAAGCGCTCGCCGTCGGGGCCGACGAGGGTTGCTCCCTCTCCGCGGATCGCTTCGCTGATCAAGAACCCCTCGCGGCCGGGAACGCCAACCACCGCTGTTGGGTGAAACTGCACAAACTCAAGGTCCGCAACCGCCGCTCCGGCATTGCGAGCGAGCATGATGCCGATTCCGATCGAGCCGGGTGGGTTGGTGGTGCGGTTCCACAGTGCCGCTGCACCTCCTGTTGCGATTACTGTGCCGCGGGCGCGAACTGCCAGGCCGTCTTCACACACGACGCCGACGACTCTGCCGTTCTCCTGCCAGAGGTTGCTCGCCCGTGCGCCCTCGAGAACTTTGATCTGCGGATGCCTTACGAGCGAGGCCGACAACTGGCGTGCGAGGCGGCGTCCGGTCGAGGACCCTCCGGCATGAACGATGCGCCTGCGCGAATGGCCGCCCTCCAGCCCGAGCGCGAGATTCCCGCTGCTGTCGGCGTCGAAGTGCATCCGCAGTTCCTGAAGGTGACCGACCATCGCAGGAGCCTCGTTGACGAGTACTTCAGCAGCAGACCTGCGAACGAGCCCGCGGCCCGCCGCCTCGGTGTCCTCGAGGTGCAGATGAGGTGAATCATCTGCGGCGAGAGCTGCGGCCAACCCGCCTTGCGCCCAGTAGCTCGCAGTTTGTGCGAGAGGCGTTGCGCTGATGACTGTGACGCTCGCGCCGAGGCTTGCAGCGGTCAGGGCCGTGTAGAGGCCCGCTGCCCCAGCACCGACGACAACCAGTTCGCTATCGATTTGCTCCGGAAGGGCCACCGCTTGGATACGGTACCCGGAGGTGAATGGACTGATCTTTCGCAGCGATGCATCGCTCGCCCACGACACCGGTCAGCACCCCGAACGGGTGCAGCGGATCATCGCGGTCGAGCACGCTCTGGCAGAGAACGACTGGTGCGGCTATCAGGTGCGTGACGCGCCTCCTGCGACTGAGGAGACCATTGAGCTGGCGCATTCGCGGCGCTACGTGGAGCTGGTCAGGGCCGCTTGCGCGGCTTCGGAGCCACTCGATCCAGACACCCCCGTCGTACCAGCGTCCTTTGAGGCCGCTCTGATGGCCGCCGGCGGCGCCTGTGCAGTGGTAGACGCGCTCTGCGGTGGAGAGGCCGATGTGGCTGCGTCACTCGCCCGGCCGCCGGGACACCATGCCGAGGCCGACAGGGGGATGGGATTCTGCCTCTTCAACAGCGTCGCCGTCGCGGCATCGCACGCGCTCAACCGGCACCGCCTTGATCGCGTGCTGATCCTTGACTGGGATGTGCACCACGGCAACGGTACCGAGGCCATCTTCCTCGACGATCCACGAGTCTGTTTCATCTCGATCCACCAATCGCCTTGCTATCCGGGGACCGGTCCGTCGATGCAGAGCGGGGTTGGTGCCGGAGCGGGATACACCGTCAACTGCCCGGTCCCGCCGGGATCGGGAGATGACGTCTTCGTCGGTCTCGTCCGCCAGCTCGTTGATCCGCTGATAGCCCGTTTCCGCCCGCAGCTGATCCTGCTGTCGGCGGGGTTTGACGCCCACATCGACGACCCGCTCGCCGACTGCGAGGTGACCGACGAGGGATTCGCGGCGATGGCATCGGCGCTGACGCGGGCAGCCGGGCGCGAGCACGTCCCGATCGGACTGGTCTTGGAAGGAGGCTACGACGCCGACGCGCTTTCGCGTTCGCTTGTTCTGACTCTCGATCAGCTGGCAGGGAGAGCCGATTCCCCGATCTTTGGCGGAGCGTCGTCTGAGCTCGCCAGCACGGCGGCGGCAGAGGTACTTTCGCGGCCGGTCTTCTCTGACTAAGGAGCCGTTTGCTGTGGAGCTGTCGTCGTCTCGACGATGGTGGGAGACTTGGGAGCCGTGGTGGGAGCCGGAGTTACTCCGGGTGCCAGCGCCTCGCCTGGTTGGACGACGATCGTCTGGGTTGTGGTGCGAGCCGGCGGGGGATCGTCGTCGGTGACCGCAATGAACGCTCCCGCAAGCACCCCTAGCGTCACGGCCAGGACTGCCAGCAGCGCAAAGATCGGTCGCCGCCACTTCGGAGAGGGCGCGATCGCAGTCCTTGCCGGGTCGCCGCAGTTGAGGCACCAATCCTGCTGCGCATGCAGCCACTCGCCGCAGCGCGGGCAGGGCAGGGCGCCGTAGGCCCATGGCGGTTGCTGCGCGGAAGCCACTGCGCTCAAGCCGGCGGCCCTGAGCCCGGCTGCTGGTTGTACGGGTCGGGGTTTGGAGCAGCAAGCGGCTGATGGCCCTGAGCAGCTCCGGAGCTGTCAGTCCCCGCCATACCGGCTACCGATCGCGGTCCCCCGAACGAGAGGCCACAGTTAGGACAGAAGTTGGCGTCGCTTTGGTGCAGGGTTCCGCAGCGAGCGCAGGCTCCGACTCCGGGGATGAAGAGCTCGGAGTAGGGAGTGTGCAGCTGCAGCACCTCTTCGATTGCGCGGATCTCGCGATCGAGAGTTTCGATTGCCAGCACCTTGGCCTCTACGAGGCGCTCGTCGCGCCGCTCAAAGCGGTGCTGATCGAAGACAAGTCCGCCGAGGTCCCGGTAGCCGAGCTCGCGAACCTGTCGCAGGTAGCGGAGCCTCCGCCGGAGCCGTCCGCGCTCGCGAAATCCGGGCCGCGGTACAGGTGGCATCGGACCGGCACCGTGGACGACGTGAGGCGCATCCGCTTGGGCTGCGTCGGTCACGGGCTGCTGCTCGGGGACGGGAGGCGCAGCAACCGCGACCGGCTCGGCGTGCGGAGCGAGAATTGCGGTTGCCCCGTCGACCGGCTCGGTCTGCCCGAGGGAGGATGGAGGAGGGATGACGACCGTCGCGTCCGATGGAAGCGCGCCGGCGTCCACCGGTCCCGTCGGCGGCATAGTTTGAGCCGCCTGCGGCGCGCCTGTACCGGCCGTTTTCCGGCGGAAGATTCGATCGCTCAGTCCCATGGTGCTTGCGTGCTCTTCTCCTCGTTGTCCGCAGCGGCCGAGTCTAGCGGGGTATTGAGGTGCATCCGCCACGTGTCAAGCAGGCGAATAGCCATCCTCTCAGCACTGAAACTGTTCGCCCGCTCGCGCGATTGAGTGCGCATTTCGGGCTGTTCGAAGATCAGCTCCAGCTTCTCGCTCCAGCGTTGGACGTCGAACGGAAGGCAGTAGGAACCGGCAATCCCGCCGATTGCCGCCTCGTGAATCCCGGTCGGGGTCGCAACCACGGGAATTTGGCAGGCCATCGCTTCGAGGACGGCGAGTCCGAATCCCTCGTTGTCGGACGGCACGATCACGGCGTCGGCAGCGTTGATCCATTTCGGAACTTCGCCTGGATCGACATTGCCCAGGGTCAGCAGTTTGGCGTTGCAGTTCCCGGCGACCGCGCCGGCGCGGTCAAACCGCTTACCCGGGCGGTCAGGGTCGGCCGGGAACAGCAGGTAGCGCTCTCGCGCGTCGAGGCTGAGCTCAGCCCGGCAGCGCTCGCGATCAAGCGGCACGAAGCGATCTGTCGCGACACCGCAAGGAAGAATCTCAACCTCCCGCCGCGGATATCCCGGAACCTGCTTGGCGAGTTCCGGACTGGCGGCTGCGAGGAGATCGATGAAGGGGAAGGCGGCCCGCGTTATCAGTCGCGATCGGCGGTGGTGAATGTCGGTGCCGTGAAGAGTCAGTCCATGAACTTCGGCTGACACCGCAAGCGAAGGCCAGGCCGTCAATCCGAAGTGGGCGTGGACGACGTCGAATCGGCGGCCCCGGTAGTCGCTCAGCATCCCTCTGGCGGCGGCTGCGTAGCCGCCGGGAGGAAAGGCATAGCACTCGAGTTCGAGGTCGGGGTCGTCGAGCTCCCGCAGCGCCTCGAGCTGGTCGCGAACGAAGCTGCCAAGCGCCGGCCGCTCAGGCGACGGCCACATGTTGGTGACGATTAGAACTCGCATCTGTTGCTGATTGTCTACCTAACGGCGGTGGATTCGCATCACGCCGGCGATCAGGGTTTCAGCCGAGCCCAAATCCAAACCTCCAAGGAGCAGTTATGACGTATCGCTTTCAAGGCCGCATGCACGCCGAATTCCACAACCTGTTCGCACGTCTGCGTGACGATCGAGGTCAGGGAACCGTCGAATATGTGGCGCTGATTCTGCTGGTAGCCGGTGTTCTCGCGGGGGTGATCGTCGCCGGCAAGTCGCTGAAGGGAGGCGGAATCGCGCAGACGGTCGTTGGCAAGCTGAAGGAGGCGATCGACGGGGTCGGGAGCACAAAGCCCTGATCCGGTCGGACCTCTCCCTATGCTCAGAGAATGGCAACGTCAAGTGATCCGCGGGAACGTCCGATTGCAGTCTTCGATTCCGGGGTGGGTGGACTCACCGTGCTCCATGAGCTGCTGGTCCACCTGCCGGATGAGGATTACATCTACCTGGGAGACACGGCCCGCTTTCCCTATGGAGAGAGGAGTCCCGAGGA
>WLNX01000061.1 GCA_009699565.1 Actinomycetota bacterium
CATGCAGGCGCGGATCGCCGTGGGAGCGGTGTAGAAGATCGTCACCTTGTAGCGCTCGCAAAGCTCCCACCAGATGTCCTTGGCCGGGTAGTCGGGCGCTCCCTCGTACATCACCGAGGTGGCGCCGTTGGCAAGCGCGCCGTAGACGATGTAGCTGTGGCCGGTGATCCAGCCAACGTCGGCGGAGCACCAGAAGACGTCGCTCTCCGGCTTGATGTCGAAGACGTACTTGAAGGTCCATGCGACCCCGGTCAGGTAACCGCCCGAGCTGTGGAGGATCCCCTTCGGGGAAGCGGTCGAGCCGGACGAGTAGAGGATGAAGAGCGGCTGCTCGCTGTCGAATGCTTCCGGCGGGCAGATCGGGTCTGCTGCCGCCAGCGCCTCGTCCCAGATCACGTCGCGCCCTTCGGTGATCTCGAACGGCGTTCCGGCATGGCGGACGACGAAGATCGTCTCCAGCGAATCGATGTGGTCAAGCGCGCCGTCGACTTCGCTCTTGATCGGCGTCGTCTTGCCCTTGCGCGCCGCTCCGTCAACGGTGATCAGCGCCTTCGCGTGCGAGAACTCCATCCGCTCGCGCACGGAATCGACGCTGAAGCCGCCAAAGACGACATTGTGCGGGGCGCCGATGCGCGCGCAGGCGAGCATCGCGACGACGACTTCGGGGATCATCGGCAGGTAGATGCCAACCACGTCGCCGGGGCCGATGTCGCGGGCCTTCAGCGCGTTTGCGGCGCGCTGCGCCTGGTCGAGGAGATCGGAGTAGGTGATCGTCCTCTGGCCGCCCTCTTCGCCGTTCCAGTGGAAGGCGACGCGGTTGCCGTTGCCGGCTTCGACGTGGCGGTCCACGCAGTTGTAGGAGACGTTGAGCTTGCCGCCCTCAAACCACTTGTAGAACGGCGGGTTGGAATCGTTCAGCGGCTTGGTCCAGCGCTGCTCCCAGTCGAGCGCGCCTGCCTGCTCTTCCCACCAAGCGACAGGATCCTTGGCGGCGGTCTCGTGAACCGACATGTCGGTGATCAGCGCGTCGGTAACGAAGTCGGCCGGGGGTTCAAACCATTCCTGCTCGAGCAGTTCGTCGAGCCGTGCCTCAAGCTCTGCGTCTTCGGCCATCGGTTGGCGAGCCTACCTAGTGATCCTCTTCATGGCGGGCAGCAGCAGCGAGCGCGGCGTGAGTCGCCCGGCGATCGTCTGGACGCGGTTGGTGAGCCCCGGGATCACGTCACGGCTGCCCTTCTCCATCGCGTCGACGGCCTTGCGAGCGACCTCCTCGGAGGTGACGATCGTGAACTCCGGCAGCGAGTCTTCAAAGCTCTTGCTTCCCGCGACCTCGGCAAACTCGGTCCGGACCGGCCCCGGGCAGAGCGCGGTGCAGGAGACGCCGGTTCCCTGAAGCTCGGCGCTGAGCGCCTCCGAGAAGGAGAGGACAAAGGCCTTTGTTGCCGCATAGCTGGCGAAGCCCGGCAGCGGCTGGAAGGCGGCGGTCGACGCGACGTTGAGGATCGCTCCGCTGCCGCGGTCAACCATCGAAGGCAGCAGTCGCAGGGTCAAGTCATGGAGCGCATCCACGTTCAGCTCGATCATCCCGCGCTCGCGCTCGGGATCGTTGTCGACGAAATTGCCGTTGACTCCGTAGCCGGCGTTGTTGCAGAGACCTGCCAGCGGCGGGCCCGCGAGAAGCACGTCGGCGAGCTGCGCGCGCGCCTGCGGGTCGCCAAGGTCGCACGGCAGCACCGTCACCGCTGCGCCAAATTCGTCTCGCAGCTCGTCGGCCAGCTCTTCGAGCCGCTCGGCGCGCCGCGCAACCAGAGTCAGGGCATGGCCGCGGGTGGCGAGTGTGCGGGCCAGATCAACGCCGATTCCGGACGATGCGCCGGTGACGACGACGGTTTGCGAGGCTGAACCTTTGGGGAGAGTCATGGCCCCAGCCTATCGGAGAGCTGGTCCGCCGCCCTGCGAAGGAACTACTTCTTACGCTTGCGCTTCTTGCGCAGGTCGTCGGCAGCGTCGCCGTTGCTCGAGCTCTGCGGCAGGCTCGGGGCTGGCGCCGGTTCCGGCGCCGAATCGGGGCCCGAGGCATCGGACTTCTCAGCCCTTCCGGCTGCGAGGCTTGGCCAAGGTTCAGCCTTGCCGCTGAGCCAGGCAGGGGGGATCTTGTTGCCCGGCCAGCGCAGGATGAAGACGAATGCCACCACGGCCAGCCAGAAAGACCGCAGGACTCCCTGTGGGTCAACTTGGGGGATGATGAAGGTCGCGCCGACGATCATCGCGAGGATGCCCATAAACCGCGTCAGGAGGCCAACGCGCATCGCGTTGAGGCCGATCATCACGAATGCGAAGCCAAGTCCGAACGATCCGAGCGTCAGCAGGATCTGGCCGGCGTAGACCGGCCCTCCAGTTAGAGCTTCCGAGGCTTGGAGGTTGTTCCCGCCGCTGAAACCGGAGATCCCGATGAACGAGCTGAGCTGAGCGACCATCGTGCCTACTCCGAACGCGACGGCACCAAAAGCGCCAGCGATCAGCGTTGCCTGGCCGAACCCGGGGTTGCGGGCCCGCGTGGCCTTGAAGAGGAACACGATTACACCGAACAGCAGCAGCGCCGCGATGCCCGCCAGCACGGTGCCGACGTAGTTGACCGGAGAGAGGTGGTCTTGGAACCAAAGGACCTGCATCGCGGTGCGGCCTGGCGGAATCGGCTGGCCTGCGAGCAGGTCGTTCATTGCGGCCGGTCCGGTGACGACGCTGTTGTTGAAGGTCGGTACCGACGAGGTGCCCATTGAAGCGAGCAGCGACCCTACGATTGTCAGTCCTGCCGCGACCCACGCGCAGATTGCGGCCCGCTTGCGGTTGGCCGCTTCCCACGCCAGCGTGATCTGAGGATCCTGCGGCGGCTTCGGCGGCTGCTTCTGAGGGAGCTTCGGACTCATCGCTGTTGAAGTCTACGCAGCGGGGCGATCAATCGAGCAGCGACTCGGCGGCAGCCGCGGGATCCGTCTGCCCGAGCATCTCGCCGTTTCCGAGAAGCTCCGCGAGCCGGGCCGCGATTTGATCAATCAGCTCGGATTCGCTGCCGCTGAGCACAACCCTGATTGGAACTTCGCAGCTGCGCAGCGCGCCGTGCGTGATCGGCAGGCTCGCCAGTCCGCCGTAGTCGGCGAGCGCCGCGGCGAGCTGGTCGGCGGCGTTGCGCCCCAGCTCGCTGTCACCGTTGACAAGCGCTGCGGCGGCAGCTGGACGGTCGCCGGCGAGCAGCGCCTCCTCAAGGCGCTCGCGCTGCTCGGCCAGCTCGCGCGAGCCGCCGTTGTCGAGTGGGTAAACGAGAGGATCAACAAGGACAGCGCCGCCAACCAGCTCGCTGCGTCGGATCGCAAGGTCGAGGGCGATCAGCGCGCCGAAGCCGAAGCCAACCAGCACTGCAGGTCCGTCCGCGACCGACTCCAGCAGCGCGGCGGCGTCGTCGCTCTGCTCCGCCACCGTGGTCGCCGTGTAGGGGTCGGGGGCTCCGCTGCCGCCGTATCCACGCCGGTCGTAGCTGATCAGCCGCGCGCGCTGCGCCAGCGGAGCGAGCTTTGCGGCGGTCAGCTCGCCCGACCCTCCCAGCGGGTGGATCGCAAGCACATCAAGCCCGTCGCCGCTGATCTCGTACTGCAGTTCCACTCCGAGGCCGTGTGCAATTGGCGACATGGCTAGGATTGAAGCATGGAAGGCCCCGGCGGACTTGGCGATATTTTCGGTGACCCCGACGAGCTCCAGCGCAAGATGGCTGAGTTCGCGGAGCAGATGTCGAGCCAGCAGACGCTTGCCTGGGCCGACAACGCGATCAAGTTGGCGGTCGACATGACTGTCGCTGCAATCGGCCGCCTCAACGTCCAAGGGACCAACGCCGAGCAGGCCGAGCAGATTCGCTCGTTGATGGCGACGGTCTTCCCTGAGGCGGTCGCGCTGGTGCGCGAGGCGCGTCAGGGCCTGCGCTAGTAGCGCTGATCCTTCTCTTCGGCGCGGTGGGCTTTGCCGGCCCTCATCACATCGCCGAATGAACGGAAGCCGAAGATCGTCAGCAGTGCGAGAAACCCTGCCGCGATCGCCACGACGGCAATCGCGATCTGCTGCCCAACCGCGTAGGCAGCCACGACGCTGCCGGTCGCCCCGGCGAGCACGGTCACCAGCAGCGCCTGCTGCACGCCCGCGCCGCCCGGAGCGAACGGCACCAGCGCAGCGACAGCGTTGACGCCCAGTACCAGCAGCACGTTGCGGACCGAGCCGCCGACTCCGAAAGCGTCAAGCAGCAGCCAGAACGCCGTGCAGCGCAGCAGCCAGCCACCGAACTGCACCAGCCACACCTCGCGCAGGTAGCGGCGCGGGTCGCGGAGGATCGTGAAGCCCTGGCGGACGTTGAACCAGAAGGCGACAACGCGGCGCGAGAGGAAGGCGAAGGCGACGAGGATCAGCAGCGCCGCACCGGTAACGACGAACAGCGTCAGCTGCGGGTTGCCGGACAGGAAGGAGAGATCTAGCGCGCCGAGCTTTGGCAGATCCGGGGCGGCAGGAAAGACCCCTTGAGTGAATGCAAAGATCAGCACCGGAACGGCGATCGTCAGGTCGAAGATCGACTCGACGACGAAAGCTGCCCCGACGGCCGGGTAGGTCGATTCGGGAACCGAGATCTTGACGAGGAAGAACTTGATGATGTCGCCGCCGCGGGCCGGCACGATGTTGTTGAAGCCGTAGGCGGCGATGTAGGCGCCCCAGATATTTCGGAACGGGATCTCCGACTCCGGGTAGGCCGCCCGGAGGGTCCTAAAAAGCGCCACGGCGCGCATCGAGAGGTACATCACGAAGACCGCCATGCCGATCAGCAGCGGTATCGGTTTGACCTGGGAGAAGCTGTCGAAGAAGCCGGTCAGGGCATCCCCAATCCCGCCAAGAGCGTCCAATATTGCGGCGAACTCCACCAGCAGAGGTTAGGCGGAGCCCCGCACGCCAAGCGCTGCCCACAGCTCGGGCTCTGCCAGCGATGCGAAGCTGCGGTCTGCGACGTCGCCGAAGTCGGTCTCCTCAAAGGAGGGGACGACAAAGACCGTCATCCCGGCCGCTGAGGCGCTGGTCGCTCCAGGGACCGAGTCTTCGAGCGCTACGCAGAGCTGCGGGTCAACGCCGAGACGGCGCGCGGCTTCAAGATAGGGATCCGGAGCAGGCTTGCCGTGTGCAACCTCGTCGGCGCTCACGATCACGTCGAAGTAGTTGCGGACGCCGGCAGCGTCGACCGCGCGGCCGACGAATTCGAGCGGTGAATTGGAGCAGAGCGCGCGCGGAATCCCCGCGTCCCGCAGGGCTGTCAGCAGTTCGACCGCGCCCTTCGTCGGTTCGCAGCCCTCCTCGAGCGCCAGGTAGACGAGCCGGTTCATCTCGGCGACCAGCGCCGGTCCGTCGCCGTCCGGCTGACCCAGCTCGCGGGCGAGGATCACTGCGGCGTCGGCGCCCGAGTTGCCGAGCAGGGCAAGCTTCTGCGCCGGACCAAAGTCGGCTGAGTAGTTGGCGAAGAGCGCCTTCTCAGCCTCCGTCCAGAGGTCCTCGGTATCGAGCGTCAGGCCGTCGTTGTCGAAGATGACAGCGGCTGGAGCGCCACTCAAGGTCACAGTTCGGCCAGTGCCGCCAGCACTAGCTCGTCATGCGTCTTTGGCGAGACCTTCGGGATCACGTGGCGCACCACGCCGTCGCCGTCGATGATGAAGGTGGCGCGCTGGGCGCCCCAGTAGGTCTTTCCGTACATCGACTTCTCGACCCACGTCCCGTACAGCTCGCAGACCGCGTGGTCATCGTCGGCCAGCAGCGTGAAGTTGAGGTCCTGGGCGTCGTGGAACTTCTTCACCTTCGCGACCGGGTCGGGGGATACGCCGATGACGCGAGCGCCGCTCTTCTTGTAGTCGGGAAGGTTGTCGCGAACCCCGCAGGCCTGCGTTGTGCAACCGGGAGTAGAGGCCTTCGGGTAGAAGTAGAGGACGACCGTCTGTCCGCGCAGGTCTGCAAGCGAAAGCGGCTCGCCGTTCTCGTCGGGGAGGGTGAACTGTGGGGCTTCTGTGCCGCTCTCAATCATCTCGTCTGCTCCTGGTCGTGTGCGGACTTGATTGAAGCATCATCGAGGGGGGTGAAGTTGCCCCGCCCAGACCTAACCGAGCCATGACTCCGTTTCGATCCGTTTGGATTCCGGCCGCCACTGGAGTGGCGCTGGCGCTGATGCTGCTCTTCGCCGCTGGGGCGGAGGCGGGCACCTACCAGGTGCGCGCCTGTGACGAGGCAGCCATCAACCGCGCTTTTGTCCCCACGGCTACGTCGATGGTGGCCGCAAACGCCTCCTGCAGCGCCGGTGGGCAGAGGGGCATGCAGGTGCGCAACAGCGTCGGTTCGGGCCGGGCCGGCTCGTTCAGCTGGGGCGCTCTCGAGGCCCGCGCGCCAGCCGGCAGCGTGATCACCGGTCTGCGCGCGAAGGCGACCGCCTCCGGGGAGTTGGAGGCGTCGACGATCCAAGGGTGGCGCGCCGGCATCGCCGACGATCTTGGCTACCGCTTCTGCGGGATGCTGCGCGCCTGTGCGCTGTCGTCGCCGCCTACCGTGCCGATCTCACTGGAACGGCTTTCAACCTCGCGACTGCGACTAATTGTCGTCTGCGTCGCATCTTCCGGCTGTTCGCGGCGGGCGATTCACGCGAGGACGACCCTGCGGGATGTAGTCATCGACGTTCGCGACGAGCACAAGCCAACGATTTCCGCAGCTGCCGGCCTGTTGGCCGAGGGAGGGCAGTGGGTCTCGGGATCGCTGCCCGCAGGCCTCGAGGCCTCGGACGGGGCCGGCATTCGCAGCGCATCGCTGAGCGTTGACGGTTCGGTCCAGACTTCCACCGCCAACGACTGCGACCGGTACTCGATGGCGCCGTGCCCTAACTCGGGACTCAAGGCCAGCGTTGACACGCGAATGCTCAAGGACGGCAGCCATGCGGTCGTCGCACGCGTCGTAGACGGCGCCGGCAACGTCGCCGAGCAGCGCTCGACGGTTTCAGTCGACAACGCTGCGCCGACCGTCGCCGCACCGCAGCCGCTCCAGGAGTCGGTCTGGAGTCCCAATCCCGTCGCGCGGATGGCGGTCGACGCGCGTGACGGCGAGGGAGGGTCGGGAGTAAGGACCCTCCGCTGGGAGCTGTGCCGAGTCGGAGGCGACGAATGCGAGAGCGGCGCAAGCGGCGCGCAAGCCGCCGTAGCCGCGACGCTGCCCGCCCCGGGCCTCTGGCGGATGAGGGTCACGGCCGGCGACGCGATCCGCGACGGCCAGCCGAGCGAGTGGTCAAAGGCAGTCGGATACGACCCTGAAGTTCCCGGTCGCGCCGAACTCAGCTCCCGGTCGCGCTGGAGCAGCGGCCGTGAGCCGGTCGTCGTTCGATTCAGCCCGGGAGCTGCCAACGGTGCCGGGCCTTCCGGTATTGACGGTTATGCAGTGACGGTTGACGGCAGCATCCCGGGTAACCAGATAAGCCTCAAAGGCGAACATCCGCTTATGGACCTCGCCGATCTGCCCGAGGGCACGACGACGGTTAGTGCAAGGGCGATCAGCGGCGCCGGCGTCGCCGCCGGGGAGTTCGGGCGGCTGGAGATCGGCATCGACCGGACGGCGCCGTCTCTGACCCTTGGCGTCGCCGACGGGGAGGCGCCGAGGCGCGAGGAATGGTTCGGCCACCCGCTAACGCTGGTGGCAACCGGAGTCGATCAAGAGGCCCTGTCCGGGATGGGAGCAGCGCCGGACGACGAACCGGTGACCGCGGGCGGCTATGTCGAATACCGGATTGACGACGGCCCTGAGCAGCGCGTGCGCGGCCCGCTAGCGAGCATTGAGCTCGCCGAGGACGGCATTCACAGCGTCAGCGCCCGGGCCGTCGATCGCGCAGGGAACGTCAGCAGCCAGCGCAGCGTCAGCTACCGGATTGATCTGCACAAGCCGACCGGCTCCCTGATCCATCCGCTTCCTTCTGATCCGCGCCGCATCAGCGCCTCCGTCGAGGAGGGCTGCATCGCCTCGGCTTCGATGGAGCTGCGCCGATTGGGGGAGCGCGCGTGGGAGTCGGTCGCTGCCCGAGCCAGCCAAGGTGAGGTCTCGGCCCTGGCTCCTGACGACCGGCTTCCTGCCGGCGAATACGAGTTGCGGATGCGCGTCAGCGACTGCGCTGGCAACGAGGGGCTGATCACCGAGTTCTCCGACGGCGGCGCAGGTCTCGTGACGCTTCCGCTGAGGTTCCAGCCGACGCTGACCGCCGGGCTGAGGGATTCGCGCGGCGATACCCGTCGCCGACTGACTGCCCGGCTTGGCGCAGCCGTCACCGTCGAGGGAAGGCTGACTGACCTTCACGGCCTGCCGATGGCTGGAACAAGCGTTGAGCTCCGCCAACGGGTGGCCGGAGGCGAGTGGGCAACGCTGGGAAGCGAGACGACCGACTCGCGCGGCCATGTGACGATCCGGGCGGCGGGAGGACCCAGCCGCTCGCTGCGGCTGGTCGCAGCACAGAGCCTCGCCAGCACCGGCGCTGCCAGCGCGTCACTTCAGGTCGACGTGCCGGCGCGGGTGACCATCAGGGCCGCGCGCCACTCGCTGCGCAACGGCCGCTCCGCGCACTTCTCGGGGCACCTCTACGGCGGGTTCATCCCTCACAAGGGACGCGAGCTTGAGCTCCAGGGCTACAACCCGCTTCGCCGCCGCTGGCAGCCGGTACTGACGGAGGGTCTGCGCTGCAACAGCCGAGGCGATTGGCGCGCCAGCTACCGCTTCACCGCGACCGTTGGACGAAGCGTCAGCTACCGCTTCAGGATCCGCGTGGCGCCGCGGCCTGACCATCCGTTCGCGGAGGGTCACAGCCGCAGCATTGCGGTCAGGGTTTCTGG
>WLNX01000062.1 GCA_009699565.1 Actinomycetota bacterium
CGGGCCAATTTGACGCCGGCAACCATCGACGCCATGTCCTCGTCCTCGACAAGCATGTTGGTGAGGATCCGCGGCGGCGCCGTCGGGTCGGCCGAGCGGAGCCGCAGGTGCCCGCGACTCTTCGGTGAGACGAGGACCGGCGCGATCGTCAGCGCGTGACCGTCGTAGGTGGTTGCTCCGTGGTCAACGAAGTAGCCGGGCGCGAAGTGGAACTGAAGATCCGGCGCAGGCAGCCCCGGGCGACTGCGGACGAAGGCGAACGCCTCAGCGACGCTGGATGAGAGCGGCCCGCTGCGTCGCAGCAACCACTCGAGCATCGCCTTTGGCTTCTCGGCATCGGCCAGAGAGCCGCCGCCGGGCAGGTCCCAGGTGCAGACGACCGACGGATGGTCATGCAGGTTGGCACCGACCCCTGGCAGGTCGTGGAGCAGAGGGACTCCGACTTCGGCGAGGTGATCGGCGGGACCGATCCCCGAACACATCAGGATCTGAGGCGAGCCGATTGCTCCGGCACAGATGATCACTTCACGGCTCGCGCCGAGCGTCCGCTCGCGACCGCGACTGTCGCTGAAGGTGACGCCCGTGGCACGGTTGCCGTCAAGTTCGATCCGCAGAACGGTGGCTCCGGTCACCACCTCAAGGTTTGCGCGGTCCTTGACCGGCTTCAGGTATCCGTCGGCGGCGCTCCAGCGGCGCCCGCCGCGCTGCGTCACCTGAACCTCGGCAACGCCGTCCTGCTCGGGGCCGTTGTAGTCGTCGACAAAAGGAATCCCGACGGCTTCGGCGCTGGCGATGAAGTCGCGCGTGATTGCCCGGGGCGAGCGGGCGTCCTCGACCCGCAGCGGCCCGCCGGTGGCGTGGTTCTCCGATTCTCCGCGGGAGTTGTCCTCGGAGCGCATGAAGTACGGCTTAACGTCGTTCCAACCCCAGCCGGAACAGCCCTCAGCTTCCCAGAGGTCATAGTCGAGCGGACGGCCCCGGACGTAGAGCATCGCGTTCATCGCGCTTGAACCACCGAGGCCCTTGCCGCGGGGGACGAAGATCTCGCGGCCGTCGCAGCCGGGCTCCGGATCGGTCTCGAAGGCCCAGTCGCGCTTGCTGCGGAACTGCTCCGAGAAAGCTGCGGGGATCACAACGCTCGGATGACGGTTGGAGCCGCCGGCTTCAAGCAGCGTGACGTTGACGGATGGATCTTCCGAGAGCCTGTTGGCGAGCACGCAGCCCGCCGAACCGGCGCCGACGATCAGATAATCGGAATTGGTCATTGCCTCATCCTTACCGATCGAAGCGCGGAGTACCAGAGTGTCGCCGTGCCGGGCTACCTTGAGCAGGTGGAGCTGGCCGACCAAAGAGCAAACGTTGAGCTGCGCAGCAGTGAGGAGAACGGCGAGATCGTGGTCCTCTCGTTTCCCTACGACGCGCAGATCGTCGAGCTGGTCCGGGCGATTCCCCAGCGCCGCTTCGACTGGGACCGGCGCGAGTGGTGGGCGCCAACCGACGATTGGGCAGCGCTCCACGTCTCCGACGTACTCGCGCGCTTCCCGGAACTGACCGCCAGCAAGGAGGTCGACACTTGGATCCGCGCGGTTGAGCGCCGCTGGATCGGGATGGTCAGCACGCGGCGTTACGACGGCCGCGGCTGGTGGGCGCTAACCACGCGTGCAGGAACGGTCCCCGAAGAATTCCTCGAAGGTTCGGTCGAGGCCGACGACGGGACCCTGCTGATCGAGCTGAGCGAAGCCAACGCCGCCGTGCTCGGCGAGCAGCGCTCGGCGAGGCTTGACGCCGGCGCCGCGCGCTGCCTGACGGAGCTGCAGATCGGCCGCAAGCCGCCGCCGGCTCAGCTTGAGCTGATCAAGCGCGTCGACGCCGACTACCTGCGCCTCAACGTGCTCTGGGACCGCGAGACAGGAATCGCATTCGAACGGATGCCCGCTTCGGCCGGAACCCGGACGGTGCCGATCGACCCTTGGCTCGTCGAGCAGCTCGACGAGTTCATCGCCCTCCACGACGTCGGCGTGACCGGAGAGGCCGGGCCGGTGATGCGCAGGCTCCGCGAGGAGCACGCCGACGCAGCGGCGGCCGTGAAGCGCTCGAAGGCGACGAGCGCGGACCCGATCGAAGGAGTTGCCGAGCGCCTTGGCGGGACGCTTGAGCCGTTCCAGTGGGCCGGCGTGCGCTACGCGCTTGAGGCGCGCCGCACGCTGATCGCCGACGAGCAGGGACTTGGCAAAACGATCGAGGCGCTCGCCACGATTGAAGCCGACGGCGCCTACCCGGCGGTGGTCGTATGCCCGGCCTCGATCAAGCTGGTCTGGGCGAGGGAGGCAGAGCGCTGGCTGCCGCACCGCTCCTTCTCGGTCGCCGAGGGGCGCTCGGCGGTTCCGGCGACGGCCGACATCACGATCGTCAACTACGAGATCGTCGCCGCCCACGGCGAAACCCTTGCCCGGCTGAAACCGAAGGCGCTGATCGTCGACGAGTCCCACTACTGCAAGAACCCGCGGGCCAAGCGCACCCAGGCCGTGCGCCGGCTGGCAAGCCTGATTCCCGACGACGGCCTGCGGTTGGCGCTCACGGGAACGCCGGTGCTCAACCACGCCGAGGAGCTGATTGCGCAGCTGCGCGTGATCGGCAGGCTCGACGACTTTGGCTCAGGCGCCCAGTTCGCGAGGCGCTTCGGACCCGACCACTCGCGCAGCGAGGAGCGCCTCCACTGGCACCTGCGCCGCCACTGCTTCCTGCGCCGGATCAAGGCCGACGTCCTGCCCCAGTTGCCCGCAAAGCGGCGCAGCATCGTGCCGATCTCTCTGACCAACCGCGCCGAGTACCGGCGTGCGGAGACCGACATCATCGCCTGGCTGCGAGAGCAGCCGCTCGACCTTGGCGAGCTCGACGCGAAGATTGCCGCCACGCTGCGGGCCGAGAGGCTCGCCCAGCTAGGAGTGCTGCAGCGTCTGGCAGGCAGCGGCAAGCTCGACGGCGCGCTCGGCTGGATCCACGATTTCCTGGCGTCCGGAGAGGCACTGGTCGTCTTCGCGCGCCACCGAGAGGTGCAGCAGGCCGTGATCGAACGCTTCCCAAATGCCGTTCACCTGATCGGAAGCGACAGCGCGGCTGCGAGACAGGTCGCGATCGACGCCTTTCAGGAGCCGGACGGCCCGCAGCTGATCGTTTGCGCTACCCGCGTGGCGGCGCAGGGCATCACCCTCACCCGCGCCTCGAATGTCGCCTTCCTCGAACTCGAGTGGACCCCGGCGATGCACGAGCAGGCAGAGGACCGCTGCCACAGGATCGGTCAGCGCGACGCGGTTACCGCCTGGTACCTGCTGGCTGCTGAGACGATCGACGAGAGGATGTCGAGACTGATCGAACGCAAGCGGGCGAGCATCGCTGCCGTCACTGACGGCAAGCAGGTTGACGGCGACAGCGTCGTCGAGGCAATCGTGCGCGAGCTGCGCGAAGGCGAGCCTTTCCGCCGACTGCGCTCAGTTGCCTGACGCCGCGGCAGGTTCCGTCTGCTGCTTGACCCGGACCCCCGATCGGTGCAGCGACACCGCCGCCCCGATCCCGACGAGGTTGACCAGCCAGAAGCTGATCACGCGATAGGCGATCACGGCCAACGCAGCGATCGCGCTCGGGGTGCCGAAGGCGGCGAGGATTGCCGTCTCGGCGACCTCCACGATTCCAATTCCTCCGGGAGTGATTGGGATCGTTGCCAGCAGACGGCCGACCGTGGATGCCAGCAGCACTGCGCCAATGTGCGGCGACTGGTCGAGGCCCCAGAGCATCAGGTAGAGAACCGCCGTGTCGAGCAGCCAGTAGCCGCAGGAGAACGCGACTGTCAGCCAGGCATTGCGACCCCGGAGGAGCTGCTGCGACTGGCGGGCGATCTCCTCGGCCCGCTGACGGATTGCCTTCGGATCGAGCTTCTTCGCGAAGCGCGAAGCGAGCTTGGCGCCGCCGCCGGCCAGCGCACCGGCAATCCGCGGCCAGATTATCGCCGCCACGAGCGCACCGATGGCGACGATCAGAATCGGCATCCCGATGATGACGCCCTGGACATAATCCGACGAGCTGTTCGCCTGCCCCGTCGAAAGCCCGAATCCGACCACGAACAGGGCGACCAGCGTTGCGATCGAGAGGGCCTTTGAGAGTGTCGCCGCCGTGGCAGCCTCGGCGGCGTCGACGCCGCGCCTGCGAAGAGCATCGGCGACCATCACCGTCGCGGTGACCGATCCGCCGGGGAGCAGCACCGCCACGGCCATCTGCGCGAACCAGACCTGCATCAGAATGTTGTCGGACGGCGGCTTCTGCCTGAGAGTCTGGAGTGCTCGCCGCAGCACAAGCATCCCCGAGACTTGGGCGCCAAACTCAAGCAGGATGCCGATTGCCAGCGCCGACCAGCGAACCCTGTCGAGGCTCTCGCGGGCCTCTGCCGGCATCTTCGTTAGCGTCGGCAGCAGCGCATAGACAACGACGGCGATGACAAGCAGCCAGACGAGCCTCAGGACGAGGCGCCAGTTGACGCTCTTGGCTAGTGACGCGGCCGATCTCATGACTCTTCTTCCGTCACGCTACCGCCACTCCCGTTGCGACCGGCGCACGACAAGCCCGGCGGCGCTAAAGTTAGATTTCTTGTGAGTTCTGCCACTAAGGGAATGAGAGAGAACCGAATGTCAAAGCCGCACCGCAGTCTTCTTAAGTCTTCAATCGCAGCCGCCGCAGTTGCCGCGCTGCTAGTCCCCGGAGCGTCTCTGGCTCAGGCCAAGACGGTCAAGGCGCCTTCCGGCGCAGCCTTCTACAAGGCTCCGGCCAAGCTGATCAAGGGCAAGCCCGGCACGATCATCTGGTCGCGCACGATTCCCTACACGGCAAACGGCAGGGTTGCGCCTTTCAACTCGGGCAAGACGATGCTTGTTCTCTACCGCTCGCGCAGCATCACGGGCAAGCCGATCGCAGTCTCCGGAACGATCGACGTGCCGAAGGGCACGCCGCCCGCCGGTGGCTGGAAGATGGTCTCATGGGCCCACGGGACGACCGGCGCCGCCGACGTCTGCGCACCTTCGCGAACAGCTCCAGGAACACCTGCCGACGGCTACATCGCCTACGCCGACGCAACCGTCAACGGCTGGCTCGGAGACGGGTACGCAGTTCTGCGAACCGACTTCGAGGGACTCGGCACACCGGGTCCCCACCCTTACCTGATCGGCGCCTCGGAAGGCCGTGGAGTCGTTGACATCGCCTCGGCAGCGAAGAGCATGCTCGGCTCCAAGGTCAGCAGCGACTGGGTAATCGGAGGCCACTCACAGGGCGGCCAGTCGGCCCTCTTCGCAGCGTCGCTTGCTAAGAAGCTTGCTCCTAAGCTGAAGCTGAAGGGCGTCTTCGCATACGCGCCGGCTTCGAACATCGCCCTTCAAAGGGTGCTGATTCCGAGCCTTGGCGATGCCTACAAGGGCCTCTCAGGCATTGCCGTGCTGATCCTCAACAGCGCAGCGCAGCAGGCCAAGGTCAAGACCGCGTCGCTGGTAAACCCGGGCCCGGCAGCGTTGCTGCCGCAGATCGAGAAGGTCTGCCTGTCGCAGCTCGGCTCAGCTGAGATGTTCGGCCAGTGGGCCCCGAAGGACATCCTCAAGCCAGGCATCAAGACCCCCGCGATCGACGCTGTCATCAAGGCGATGAACCCTGACGTCAAGATCGACGTGCCGGTGATGATCCTTCAGGGCAAGTCCGACACCACGGTGCTGCCGTACCTGACCGACAGGCTCGTCGAGAAGGCGGTGAATCTGCCCGAGGGCGTCGACTACAGGAAGTTCGACGGATTGACCCACACGACGATCGTGACCGATCCGGCGCCCGACGCTGCGGCGCTTGGGTTTATCCAAGCCCACTTCGGGCAGTAGTTGAAGCCGCGGCCGCTTTGGCGAGCAGCCGGGCAAGCAGCAGGTTGACCACCGGCGCATAGCCGACACGGAGCGCCGCCTCGATCGGAGGCGGCGCTCCAATGTCGATCGCCGCCGCGCAGCCGCCCGCAGTCGCTTCCACGCGGTGGACCATCTCGACCGGCCCCACCTTCCACGTCCACAGGCGTCCCGGCTCGACCGCGGTTATCTCAAACGGGACCGGCACCGCAGAGAGCAGCCGCACGTAGCCGCGGGCACCTTTCTCAAGCCTTGGGCCGTCCAGCCCCCATGCGCCGCGCACGTGCGGCGACCACTCGCTCCAGCGCTGCGGCGTCGCGAATAGTTCCCAGACGACGGCGGGATCGGCCGCCCCTTCCGCACGGCATGTGAACAACGGTCAGCCCTCGACGGCAGCTGCATCGGCGGCGTCCGGGCCGCCGCCGCGGCGCGTTACCTCGGCGCGGGCGCGGTCGATGCCGCCGTGTTCAAGCGCTGCGAGCTCGCTGCGGCCGCGCCAAGCCACCCGGCCGTGGCGACGGACGACCACGTTCATCTCGCCTCCAAGGTGCTCGATCGCGCCCGGTACGTTGCGGCGCTCCGCGGGCAGCGGCACCGGCAGCACATGGGCCGCCCCCAGCGGTGCATAGCCGTCGATCTCAACGCTCCAGCGGGCGCTGCGTCCACTCAGCCGCCAGTGCTCGTCGGAGACCTCGGCTTCAACCGGTGAGATGATCGGGTCGCCAAGACGGATCAGCGTGCCGTCAGGCATCAGCACGACGACGGCAGTCACCTCGGTGCGCAGCGGCCCCGACTCAATCACTCCGCCGGCGAACGCCACGCAGACCTGCGGCTCTTCAAAGCCCTGTGCCTGCCCCCACCACCACGCCGGAGGAAAGCCGCCCTTGCCCCAATTCTTTTCCGCATATACCTGCGCGCCGTCAAACTCCCAGTAGTCGTCGCCAAGGCGGGCGCTGCCGCTCGCGCTGCCGCCCAGCAGCCAGGGATGCCAATACTGGTTCAGCGCAGGGACCGCCTGAAAGATGCTGGAACCGCCGAGGCGGCGCTTCGGCCACGGGCGGGGGCTGTCGATCTTCAGCTCCAACCGTGCGTCCTCCCCAAGGTCAACCTGGACGAGCTGTTCATCGGCGCGGAATGCGCCTCCGGCGGAGGCGCCGAGCTGCGTCGAGTCGGCGGCCCCCTCGGGGTGCGCGACGGTCCACAAGAACCGGTTTGGGTAGCCGGCGAGGCCAAGCGTTGACCAGTGACCGTCGGCGGCGCGGTTGACGCCGATAAGCGCGATCACAACGCGGCCCGATGCCGGATCCGTGATCCGCCAGAAGTAGCCTTCCATTGCGACACCGTGATAGGGCAGCTGATCGCCAAACGGGAGGTCGGCGCCACCCGCGCGATATGCCGAATACTGCCTGTTGATCAGTGAAGCCATTTGTTAAAGGTAGGAGAACCCGCACTTCCCTGTGCGCCCAGTCTGCCGTAGGTTATGGGAGCAGCCACGGCTGCCAAAAGAAAACAACCTTCAAGGAGAAGCAGAATGACTGATGACCGGATTGAAGACGACATCGAAATCGTCTCCGCAGCGGAAGATCAGCTGGAAGCAGATGTGAACCTCGTCTCGGACGCGATCGATGGCCTTGAGGCCGAAGCCGAGCTGGTCGCCGCCGCCGAGGACGAACTGCTCGAGGAGGCCGAGATCGTTGCCGGCGCCGAGGAGCAGTTGCTGGCCGACGCCGAGATGGTCGCCGCCGCAGCTGCCGACCCGGACGCCGATCCCGCTCTGGTCGCCGCCGCCGAAGAGGCTCTGCTCGTGGAAGCCGAGATCGTCGCTGAGGCCGAAGATCAGCTCTTGGAGGATGCGATTGTCGTCGCAGCCGCCGAAGAGCAGCTGCTCGAGGACGCCGAGGTCGTCGCCGAGGGAATCGCGATCGTCGAGGCCGAGGCCGAACTGGTTGACGCCGCCGAGAAGGAACTGACGGCCGAGATCATCGAAGACGCGCTCGAAGAGGAGTAACCCAGAGGGCGGCTAGACGCCGCTCTCGACGACAATCCGCCCACTCGCCTCAGCCTGCTTGAGGGCTTCAAAGTCCAGTTCGTTCTGGTCGGCGTAAGTGTCGCCAAAGGTTGCCATCGATTCTGCGAAGACGGACCCTGTTCCCAGATAGCCGGTGATCATCGCCGCGTCGCCGGAACGGGAGTGCGCGCGCGCCAGAACGGCGCCGCAGAGCGCGCCATAGGCGGCGATCTGTACCCCTCCCATCCGCTCTACACGGGCCGAGCCCTTCATGTCGCGCAGCTGGCGCAGGTAGAAGTGCTTCTTGGCCTTGCCGGGACCGACGGCCCACCCGAGAAAGGGATCGCTGGCTGCCTGCATGATCCGCTGACCCTGGACGACGCGCTCGCCTTCCTGCTTGTAGATGCTCGGTCCGGCGTAGGGAGCCAGAACCGACTGCTGAGCCTCCTTGAACTGGAGGAATAGCGGATCGTCGTCGCGGTCACCCATCAGCAGCATCATGAAGGCTTGGGTGCCGACCGATCCAACGCCGACAACCTTGCGGGCAAAGTCAATCCGTCGGTAGCGCTCAATCACGACCCGGCGGTCAGGCGCCATCGTCTCTAGGTAACGCTCCCATGCGCCGTCAAGAAGCGCCGTCGCAATGTGCATCTGATCGAACGGCATCCGCACGATCACCGGCGGGTCATTCATGATCTGAAATCCGTCATCGGTCTTCTCGGCGTAGCGATGAAGCGCGCCGAGGTTCGTCTTTCCTTCAGCCTTGTTCATCGTCTTCTCTGCGCGCTTGAACTGCTTCGCGCCGTGGGCTTGGTTGATGTTGTCCAGCAGCGTCGACACGTCGAGGCGGTCGTACCAAGCCTCAAGGAAAGGCATCTCGGCCAGCTCGGCAATCCGCGTCTGGTAGCGCGCTGCGGTCGCCTGCGCGGCGTCGTTGGCTTCCTTCTTGCTGA
>WLNX01000063.1 GCA_009699565.1 Actinomycetota bacterium
ATTACGCCGATCGGCTGGTCGTCGGTCTTGTTGTCCTCGGCCGGACGGTAGCCGCGGCCGCGACCGATCGTCAGGTAGACCTCAAGCTTCGTCTTCTTCTCGAGCGTGGCGATGTGCAGCTTGGGGTTGAGGATCTCAACGCCGGCAGGGAGATCGATGTCGCCGGCGGTGATCTCACCGGGGCCGGTGATGACCAGCGGCGCCTCGACCTCGGAGGCATCGGAATGCATCCGGCAGACGATGCCCTTGAGGTTCAGGATGATGTCGGTGACGTCTTCGGTCACGCCCTCGATCGACGAGAACTCGTGGCGCACGCCCTCGATTCGCACGCTTGTCACAGCGGCGCCGGAGAGCGAGCTGAGCAGCACGCGTCGAAGCGAGTTGCCGAAGGTGTAGCCGAAGCCACGGTCGAGCGGTTCGATTACGAACGAGCCGTGATCGTCGTCGCTTTTGTCACTTGTGATTCGGGGGATCTGAAAGTCGAGCATGTGGGCGATTTAGTCCTGTGGTTGTGATCGGCACGGCGCCGTTTTAGGCGACCGCTGGGCGCGCCGCCCCCGCGAGCGGGAGCAAACGCGAAACGCTTTAACTACTTCGAATACAGCTCGACGATGAGCTGTTCCTGCACCGGCGTCGTGATTTCACGACGTTCGGGGGCACGCAGAATCTTGGCCGTCAGCGACTCATGGTCGGCCTGGAGCCAGGCCGGGACCTGTGCTGTCAGCTCGGTCGCTCCGCGGACGATCGTTTCTGCACCGCTGCCGCTCTTCAGCGCGATGATGTCGCCCTCGTGAACCTGGAAGCTTGGAATGTCAACGCGGCGGCCGTTGACCGTCCAGTGGCCGTGGCGCACCATCTGGCGGGCCTGACGGCGTGACCCCGCAAAGCCGAGCCGCACGAGGACGTTGTCAAAACGGCGCTCAAGCATCTGCAGGAGGTTCTCGCCGGTAATCCCGTCCTGACGGCTTGCGCGGTCGTAGTAAAGACGGAACTGCGTCTCGAGGACGCCGTAGTAACGACGGGCCTTCTGCTTCTCGCGCAGCTGGACGCGGTACTCGCTCTGCTTCTGGCGGCCGCGGCCATGGTCGCCAGGCGGGTACGCACGGCGCTCAAAGGAGCACTTGTCGGTAAGGCAACGCTCACCCTTGAGGAATAGCTTCTCTCCCTCTCGGCGGCACTGCTTGCACTGTGGTGAAGTATCGCGAGCCATCTGGCCTGCCCCCTATACGCGCCGCCGCTTGCGCGGCCGGCATCCGTTGTGGGCTTGCGGGGTGACGTCGCGCACGCTGATCACTTCGAGGCCGGCGGCCTGGAGCGAGCGGATCGCTGTCTCGCGGCCGGAACCCGACCCCTTGACGTAGACGTCAACCTTCTGAAGTCCCTGTTCCATTCCCTTGCGGGCCGCCGAGTCGGCGGTCACCTGAGCGGCAAAAGGCGTCGACTTGCGCGAGCCCTTGAAGCCTGCGCCGCCGGCCGACTCCCAGGCAATGACGTTGCCCTGAAGATCGGTGAGCGACACGATCGTGTTGTTGAAAGACGTCTTGATGTGAGCCTGACCGACAGGAATGTTCTTCTTGACCTTGCGGCGGCCGCGGGCTGGGCGTTTGGGAGCGGGCACTTAGTTCCTCATGTCTTTGTAGCTGCTTTCTTGCCGGCGACCTGCATCCTCTTGGGTCCCTTGCGAGTACGGGCGTTGGTCTTGGTCTTCTGACCGCGCACCGGCAGACCGCGACGGTGACGGATTCCGCGGTAGCAGCCGATCTCGTTCAGGCGCTTGATGTTCTGTGAGCGCTCGCGGCGGAGGTCGCCCTCGACTAGGAGGTCTTCGTCGACGATCGCGCGGAGCTTTGCGACTTCGTCTTCGGTCAGATCGCGGACGTAGGTATCCGGATTGATCTTGGCCTGCTCAAGCATCGCGTTGGCGGTCGAGCGACCGACACCGTAGATGTAGGTAAGACCGATCTCAACGCGCTTGTTGAGGGGGATATTGATTCCTGCAATACGAGCCATTTAGCTGTTCATCCTTGGCGCTGCTTGTGGCGCGGGTTCGGGCAGATGACAAAGACGACGCCTCTGCGCCGGATCACACTGCATTTTTCGCACATCGGCTTGACCGACGGTCGTACCTTCATAATTCCTTCTTCGTCGATGGGCCGGAAAGAGGCTCTGGCGACCGCAGGGGTGCGCCGCTACCACTCGCGGACAAACACGCTCCATCGCTGGAGCGCACACGAGTGCATAATCTAGCAAATCTCGATATTCCGACCGGGTTTGCCCCATCAGGAGCCGCCGCCGAGGAGCTTGTGCCAAGGAGTCAGGATCCTCGGACCGTCTTCGGTGACCGCGACTGTGAACTCGAAATGTGCTGCAAGTGAGCCATCTTGGGTGAAGATTGACCAGCCGTCGGGGGCAATCCTGACAGCGTGCCCCCCGGCCGTAATCATCGGTTCAATTGCAAGGACCATCCCGGCCTCAAGCTTCGGACCTCTCCCCGCCGGACCGTAGTTTGGAATCTGCGGCTCCTCGTGCATCGACTGACCAACGCCGTGCCCGACGAGTGTTCGGACAACCGAGAAGCCTTCCGCCTCCGCCACCGTCTGAACGGCGTGCGAAATGTCGCCGATCCGTCCGCCGACCTGAACCTGATCGACCGATGCCAAGAGGGAGGCTTCGGTTACGGCGATCAGCGACTCCGCTTCGACGCTGACCTCGCCGACCGGGAAGGTGCAGGCGGCGTCGGCGACCCAGCCGTCGAGCGTGACTCCGATGTCGACCGAGAGGATGTCGCCGTCGGCGAGTGTGTAGGAGCCGGGGATGCCGTGGACGACCATCGAGTTGGGCGAGGCACAGATCGACCCTGGAAAGCCGTTGTAACCCTTGAACGACGGCTCGGCGCCTTGGGAGCGAATGAACCGTTCGACAGTTTCATCAAGCTCGCCGGTCGTGACGCCAGCGGCGATCTTGCCAGCCACGAGCTGCATTGCGCGCGAGTGGATCTCCCCCGCGGCCGCGATCTTGTCGATCTGTTCTGGAGTCTTCCTGATGATCACAGCTGGGCCGACGACGGTCAGATCGTCTCTTCGAGCTTCAGCGTGGCGATCGTTGCGCGGATGTGAGTAAAGACTTCCGCGGGGGCAGCCGATCCGTCGAACCGGTGCAGCAGCCCAAGGTTGTCGTAATAGTCGGCGAGCGGAGCGGTCTGCTCGTGGTAGACGGCGAGGCGGTTGCGGATTGTCTCGGGCTTGTCGTCCTCGCGCTGAACCAGCTCGGTCCCGTCGACGTCATCGATCCCCTCAACCTTTGGCGGGTCGTACTCGACGTGGTAGATGCGGCCGGAGGCAGGGTTGACGCGGCGGCCCGAGATGCGCCGGACGATCTCCTCGTCCGGTGCCTCGATCAGCAGCACTCCGGTGAGCTTGCGGCCGACCTTGCCGAGGTCCGCTCCAAGCGCCTCGGCTTGAGGGATTGTCCTTGGGAAGCCATCGAGGAGAAAACCGTCGCGCGCGTCGCTGCGAGCCAGAGCCTCAAGCAGAAGCCCGATGATGACCTCGTCCGGCACGAGGTTCCCCGCGTCCATGAAGCTGGAAGCGAGCTCCCCAAGTTCGCTCTGCTCCGCGACTGCTTGGCGGAGCATGTCGCCGGTTGAGATGTGCGGAATCTGGAACTCGCTGCGCAGCAGCTCGGCCTGGGTGCCCTTGCCGGCGCCGGGAGGCCCCAGCAGGATCAGGTTCAGCTCGCCCATCGCTACTTCAGGAAGCCTTCGTAGTTGCGCATCATCAGCTGGGCCTCAAGCTGCTTCATTGTGTCCAGCGCAACGCCGACAACGATCAGCAGCGAGGTGCCTCCGAAAAAGAAGTTGGCGGCAGTCTGGTTGATCAGGATCGTCGGCAGCGCCGCAACCGCAGCCAAGTAGAGCGCGCCGGGGAATGTGAGGCGCGCGAGGATGCGGTCGAGGAATTCGGCCGTCGGCCGTCCGGGTCTGACGCCCGGAATGAAGCCGCCGTACTTCTTCAGGTTCTCCGCCTGATCGACGGGATTGAAGGTGATCGCCGTGTAGAAGTAAGTGAAGACGATGATGAACAGCGTCTCGCCAACCAGGTAAGCGGCCCCCGAGGGGCTGAAGAAGTTCGAGAGGCTGTTGGCCCACGGGGTACCAATCAGCTGCCCAACGGTCGGCGGGAAGGCCATGATTGAAGCCGCGAAGATGACGGGAATCACGCCGGCCATGTTCACGCGGAGGGGAAGGTAGGTCTGTCCGCCGCCGCTCATTCGGCGGCCAATCACTCGTTTCGCGTACTGCACCGGTATTCGTCTCTGCCCTTCTTGGATGAAGACAACGGCCGCAATCACGCCCAGTGCGAGGAACGGCATCATCACCTTGAAGACGGCGTCCGGGCTGGTCCACCAGGCCTGGATGCCGTTCGGGAGGCCCGAGATGATCGATGCGAAGATCATCAGCGAGATGCCGTTGCCGATGCCTCGCTGGGTGATCAGCTCGCCCATCCACATGACGACAATGCAACCGGCAGTCAGGGTGAGGACAATCAGGAAGAGGGTTCCGACGTTGAAGTTCTTGATCACCGGCTGGCCGGCGCTGGCCTCAAAGCTCTTGAAGAGGAAGACGTAGCCGATTGACTGGGCGAAGGCCAGTCCGACGGTGAGGTAGCGGGTGTACTGGGTGATCTTTGCCTGCCCTACCTCACCCTCCTTCGACAGCTTCTCGAGCGAGGGCAAGACAACGGTCAGCAACTGCAGAATGATCGAAGCCGTGATGTACGGCATGATCCCGAGCGCAAAGATCGCGATGCGCGAGAGCCCGCCGCCGCTGAAGGTGTTCAGAAGGTTGAGGATTCCTCCTCCGCCGAACTGCTGCTGAATGTCGTTGACTGCCTGAGTGTCAACGCCTGGAACCGGGAGGTGTGCTCCAACCCTGTAAAGAGCGAGCAGCAGCGCCGTGAACGCAAGCTTCTTGCGGATCTCGGGGACCGTAAAAGCGCTGACAATCGTCGCGATCATGGCGTGGTGCTGCCGGGCGCCTCGCTTCCGACCATTACACAAGTGCCCCCTGCCGCTTCAATCGCAGCGCGGGCCGAGGCGCTGAAACCATGTGCATGAACGGTAAGTGGCTTGGTGATCTCGCCCTTGGCCAAGACCTTGACCGGAATGTTCTTGCGCGTTCCGAGACCGTTCGCGACGAGCAGCTCAATCGTCACTTCGGCGCCTGTGTCAAAGCGCGCATCAAGGTCCTGAAGATTGACTGCCTGAGTGTGCGTGCGGAAGGGCTCGAAAGGCATCGACTTCTTCATGTGCGGGCCACGCAGCTTGCGCATCCGGACCTGAATCGGCATCTGACCGCCCTCGAAGCGCGCGCGGTCCTTGGAGCCTGAGCGCGATCCGTAGCCCTTGTGTCCGCGACCGGACGTCTTGCCGTGGCCGGAGCCGTGGCCGCGACCTACCCGGCGGCGCGGCTTGCGGCTGCCTGGGGATGGGGAGAGGCTGTGGAGGCCAAAGCGTTCGCTGTCGCCGCTCTCTTCGGTGCTCTTCTTCGGAGATGTCGACTCAGATGCGACTGCGCTCTCGGCCTTCGGCGCGGCAGGCTTCTTCGCGGCCGCAGGCTTCTTCGCCGCGGCAGGCTTTGCGGCAGCGGGCTTCTTGGCAGCGGGCTTGGCTGCAGCGGCCGCAGGCTTCTTCGCTGCTGGCTTTTTCGCTGCAGGCTTCTTGGGCTCAGGGCTCATCAGGCGTCGTCTCCTTCAACGCGCACGAGGTGACGGACGCTGTGAAGCATTCCGCGCGCGGGCGGGTTGTCGTTTACTTCGACGGTCTGGCCGATGCCGCGCAGTCCGAGCGAGCGCAGAGTGGCCAGTTGGGCCGCCTTGCTGCCATTGCTGGAGCGAACCTGGGTTACGCGGAGGGCGCTCATGCTGCAGGCTCCTCGGGCGCTTCGGTTGCCTCTTCGGCGACAGCGGCTTCAGCGGCTGCCTCTTCGACGACTGTTTCAACGACTTCTTCAGCAGCGGCTTCTACCTCGGTCTCAACTTCGGCGACGGCCACCTGTTCGACGGCGACGGCGACGGCGACCTCTTCCTCTTCGACCTTGGCGGATGCGACGGCCGGCTTCAGACCGAGCACCTCGTTGATCGATAGTCCACGAAGCTCGGCCACCTCGGCCGGCGTGCGGAGGCTGCGCAGGCCTTCAACGGTGGCCTTGACGAGGTTGATCGGGTTCTGTGAGCCGAGGCTCTTGGAAAGAATGTCGTGAATTCCGGCCAGCTCGAGCACCGCGCGGACGCCGCCACCGGCAATCACTCCGGTACCTGGCGAAGCGGGCTTCATGAAGACGCGTCCGGCACCAAAGATGCCGGTGGTCTGGTGAGGGATCGTCGAGTTGTAGCGGGGAACGCGGAAGAGGTTCTTCTTGGCCTGCTCGACGCCCTTCTGGATTGCTACAGGAACCTCGTTGGCCTTGCCGTAGCCGACGCCGACAACGTCCTTCTCGTCGCCAACGACGACGAGTGCGGTGAAGGAGAAACGACGGCCGCCCTTGACGACCTTGGCTACGCGGTTGATCTCAACGACGCGTTCCTGAAGGTCAAGCCCGGAGGCGCTGACTGTGCGATCAATTTCCATGCTCAGCTCAAATCTTTCTTGTTGCTCATACGCTCAGTCCGCCTTCGCGCAGACCTTCGGCGAAGGCTTTGACGCGGCCGTGATAACGGTAGCCGCCACGGTCGAAGACGACGGCATCCACTCCGGCTGCCTTGGCCCGCTCGGCAAGCGACTGCCCGAGCTTGCCGGCCTGCTCCATCGGGGGAAGTGAACGCATTGGAGTTTCGGTCCAGCTGACAGCTGCGAGGGTGTGGCCACTTCCGTCGTCAATCAGCTGTGCGCTGATGCCGCGGTTGGAGCGGAAGACCGATACGCGAGGCCGAGCAGCCGTGCCGATGACCTTCGCGCGAACGCGGCGGCGACGACGGAGACGGCCTGAAGAGCGAGTTGCGGAGCTCATGCGCGCTTACCAACCTTGCGAATCACGTGTTCGCCTTCGTAGCGAATTCCCTTGCCCTTGTAAGGCTCGGGCGGACGGCTCTTGCGGATGTTCGCGGCGATCTCGCCCACCATCTGCTTTGAGATTCCAATGACGGTGACGCTGGTCGGCTGCGGGACGTCGAAGCTGATCCCCTCTGGGGCAACGATCTCAACCGGATGCGAATAGCCAAGCGCGAGCGTCAGCTTCGAACCGCTGACGGCTGCGCGGTATCCGACGCCCTGGATCTCAAGCTTCTTCTGGAAGCCGTCGGTAACGCCTTCGACCATGTTCGCGATCAGCGAGCGTGACAGTCCGTGGAGGGCGCGGTGCTCTCCGCGGTCGGTCGGGCGCGTGACGATCAGCTCGTCGCCTTCTTGCACGACGCTGATGTCGCGGGAGATGCGCTCACTGAGCTCACCCTTCGGTCCCTTGACTGTTACGAGCTCGGGCTCGATCTTGATCTCGACCCCTGCAGGGACGGGAATTGGCTTTCTACCGATGCGTGACATGGCTACCAGACAAAAGCCACGACTTCGCCCCCGACGCCCGCAGTGCGAGCCTCGTGGCCGGTCATGACTCCCCTTGAAGTGGAGACGATTGTTGTGCCCATTCCGCCTTGAACCTTCGGAATGCTGCTGTGATCGACGTAGTAGCGCTGCCCCGGGCGCGATGCGCGCTTCAGGCCCGTGATCGCGCTGCGGCGGTCGTCGGCGTACTTCAGCTCAACGGCCAGGACCTCGGCCGGGTGATCGGCGTCACGCGGACGCGTCTCGAAGCCGCTGATGTAGCCCTGCTCGGTCAAGATGCGTGCCATCTCGCGCTTAAGTTTTGAGGCCGGAATTTCGACGATGTCGTGCTGGGCAACGATGCCGTTGCGCACGCGTGTCAGGAAATCGGCAATGGGGTCTGTCATCGACATTGGTTGATCCGATCCCCTACCAGCTGCTCTTCGTCATGCCTGGGATGTAGCCGTTGTGAGCGAGCTCACGCAGGCAGATTCGGCAAACGCCGAACTTGCGGTACACGGCGCGCGAACGGCCGCAGCGAGTGCAGCGCGTGTATCCGCGTGTCGGGTACTTGGGGGTGCGCGCCTGCTTGACGCGCTGCGAAGTCTTTGCCATTACTGATCGGTCTCCTCGGCGGCGTCATTGGCCGCTTCGTCTTCAGGTTCATCGGAAGTCTCTTCGGTGGCGTCGGCAGACGGCTCGGCGGCGGCGTCTTCGCCCTCTTCGGCCTCTTCGCCGTCTCCAGCCGATTCCGACTCGCTCAGCTCGGCCTTCGCCAACTCGGCGGCCTCCCGCTTGGCGGCATCCTCGGCGGCCTTGGCGGCTTCCTCGGCAGCGATCTGCTCGGGGTTGGGCTTGTCGATGAAGGGCATTCCGAAGAGAGACAGCAGCGCGTGGCCCTCTTCGTCGGTCGCGGCGCTGGTCGTGATCGCGATGTCGAGCCCACGGATCTGATCGACGGCGTCGTAGTCGATTTCGGGGAAGATGATCTGCTCGCGCACGCCGATCGTGTAGTTGCCGCGGCCGTCGAAGTTGGCCGGCAGGCCGCGGAAGTCGCGGATGCGCGGAATTGCAACGGACATCAGGCGGTCAAGGAACTCGTAGGCGCGGTCGCCGCGGAGCGTCACGGCGAGACCGACCGGCATTCCCTCTCGGAGCTTGAAGTTTGCGATCGACTTGCGTGCGAGGCGGACGTTCGGCGCCTGGCCGGCGATCTGCGCGAGCTGCCCGGCTGCTGCGTCAAGCATCTTCGAATCCTGCTTGGCCTCGCCGACCCCCATGTTGACGGTGATCTTCTGGACCTTCGGCGCCTGCATCACGCTCGTGTAGCCGAACTGCTCTAC
>WLNX01000064.1 GCA_009699565.1 Actinomycetota bacterium
ACAGCGCGGTAACGCCTCGCCACGCTCTTGCCGAAGGCGGTCAGATCCGAAGATGAAGGCGCAGGCGTGGTCACGAGCAGCGCATCCTGTGCACTCGCGCTTAGATTCTCTGTCATCTGGAGCGTGCTCGACGCTCGTCCCGCGAAGAGCTTGACGCTGCGATCCGCAGCGATCAGCCTGTTCAGCAGCGCTGCCCCCGTTGCGTCCCCTGCAGCGCCGTAGTAGACGCAGTCGGCGCCGGATGCCTTCGCCCGGCTCGAGGCCTCCCGAAGCGCGGCCGGCGAGCCGTCGTACACAGCGGTCCCGCCGCTCCCAACCTTTTCGGTCGCCAGCGCGGCTGCAAGCTCAAGTCGGATGCTGTTGCCAACCGAGCCCGGGGCAACGATGGCGAAGGTCTCGCCGCAGCCTCGACTTCGCTGAAGGCGGGCCTGGGCTGAGGCCTCCCGCTGATCGTTCGGCGCCAGCCGAGCGAAGGTTCGCCTGCCGCTCGGGTAGAAGCGTTCCGGCTCCCCCGGCTGAGCGTAACGGGAGGAGGTGAGGCCGCTGTAGCCGCTCTCGGTCGAAACCTGGAGGATCCCGCCTTGGTTCGTCAGAGGCAGCGAAATCTGAGTCGAATCGGAACCGTAGTCGCCGATGTAGGCGACGGCAGTCGCGTCCTGGATCGCTATCCGCGCATTTGATGCGACCTGCCCCTCGGAGGGCAGGTTCATTGACCCTTGAACCGAGTTGAGCGAACCCAGAGCGATTGTCCACTCTCCGGCCATCCCGTGCGAGTCTCTCAAGGCCAGTCGCTCGCCGTTGACAAGTGCCTCGCCCTGATCTTGGAGGTAACCGCTGAGGGGCGCGCCGGAGTAAACCGTCATGCGGTCTCCGAGGATGATCAGCCCGGGACGGTTGGCGCCTGTCTGACGTTCTCCGCAGCCGCTCAGAAGGGCCATCAGCCCTGCCAGCAGGAAGAGCGACAGTCGTATTCGCCCCATCAGGAACTGCGCTCAGTCGCGCGAGCCCGGGCCGACAGAGCCCAGATACCTGATCAGGAGCTGGGTGCCGGCGGCGAGCAGGATGATGACGAGCGCGAGCATGATGCCGTCGAACGAGCTTACGCCAAGCGACGTCAGCACTACCCAGAGCGACAGCGCGAATGTTGTTGCGAGTACCAGAGGCATGCGCGGATGTTAGCGGAGCGCCTCCGCGAAACGCTCTACGAGCACGCGGCAAGCTTCGGCGGGCTCGTCGTGCTCAATTGCCTCGCGCACAAGCCTGCTTCCAACGATCACTCCGTCGGCTCCCGCATCGGCCGCTGCCGACGCCTGCTCAGGCGTTGAGATGCCAAAGCCGAGCGCTACCGGGACGGCGGTGTGACTCCTGACGCGCTCGATGACCGCTGCGTATCCGCTCTCGTCGCCGCGCTCGCCGGTAGTCCCCGCGACCGCGACGGTGTAAAGGAACCCCCGGGTCAGCTTGCCAATCTCGGCGAGGCGCTCGTCCGTGCTTGTAGGTGCAGCCAGAGAGACCAGAGCCACTCCCCTGGCTTCGCAGGCCGCGAGCGTAGCCGGAGCCTCTTCAATCGGCAGGTCGGGGACGATCAGCCCACTGACGCATGCGGAGTCGAGATCGTCAACAAAGGCATCGATACCGCGGGCGAGGATCACGTTCGAGTAACACATGACCACTACCGGAACTCTTGCCGCGAGCTCGCCTGCGACTCCGAGCACTCCCTTGAGAGTCGCCCCCGCCGCCAGCGCGGCGCTGCCGGCTCCCTGGATGACAGGACCGTCGGCGAGCGGGTCGGAGAACGGCACTCCCAGCTCGATCAGGTCGGCGCCGCCGTCAACGTAGGCGTTGCCGATCGCCAGCGAGCCTGCGAGATCCGGATAACCGCCCATCAGATAGGGCATCAGGGCGGCACGCTTTCCTCCGGCGCTGAACGCCTCGGCGATCCTTTCCAATCCGTTCATGAGCGCCCGAGCAAGCTGAGTACTTCGGCGAGGTCCTTGTCGCCGCGCCCGGACAGGCAGATCAGGTCGAGCTGCGAGTCGCTTGGCTCGTTGAGCACGTAGTGGATAGCGTGCGCCGGCTCCAGCGCGGGGATGATCCCCTCGAGCTCGGCCGTCCGCGCGAATGCCGCTAGGGCGTCGCCGTCGGTTACGGCGACGTATGTTGCGCGGCCGCTGTCGCGAAGAAAGGCGTGCTCCGGTCCAGAGCCCGGATAGTCGAGTCCTGCGGAGACCGAGTGGGCTTCTGCGATCTGACCCTCATCGGTCTGCAGCAGCGCGCTGAGGGAGCCGTGGAGGACCCCAGGGCGTCCGCCTGCCGCAAGCGGCGCGCCGTGCCGACCGCTGTCGATCCCTTCCCCCGCCGCCTCTACCCCGACAAGCTGGACTCCCTCATCGCCGACGAAGGCAGTGAAAGCGCCGATCGCGTTTGAACCGCCGCCGACGCAGGCGATCACGCGCTCGGGAAGGCGGCCTTCTCGCTCAAGGATCTGTGCGCGTGCCTCGTCGCCGATGCAGCGCTGGAGGTCCCGCACGATCACCGGGTATGGCGCCGGCCCAACCGCAGACCCGATTATGTAGTGGCTGTCCTCGACGTTGGTCACCCAATCTCTAATCGCTTCGGAGACCGCTTCCTTCAGCGTCTTGGCTCCGGCCTCGACCGGAACGACCGTCGCCCCGAGGAGCTCCATCCGCTGCACGTTGGGCTTCTGACGGCGGATGTCCTCAGCTCCCATGTAGACAACGCATTCAAGGTCAAGTAGCGCGCAGGCGGTAGCGGAAGCGACTCCGTGCTGGCCGGCGCCCGTCTCCGCAATGATCCGCCGCTTGCCCATCCTGACCGCCAACAGCGCCTGACCGAGGGCGTTGTTGATCTTGTGCGCCCCGGTGTGGACGAGGTCCTCACGCTTCAAGTAGATCTTGCGTCCGGCGACCGCGCTGAGCCTCTCAGCGTGGTACAGCGGCGTCGGCCGGCCGGCATAGTCACGCAGCAGTCGGCCCAGCTCGGCTTGAAACAGTTCATCGTTGCGCGCGCTGATCCAGGCAGCCTCCAATTCGGCGAGCGCCGGCATCAAAGTCTCCGGCACGTACTGGCCTCCGTACTGGCCAAATCGATGCTGCAACCCGGTCGTGGTCATGACGAAAACTCCTCGGTCGGCTGCGACGTCGCAGTCAAGCCCACCGCGCGGCAGAAGTCCTCGACCTTTTCTGGGTCCTTGACCCCGGGCGAGCTGTCGGTGCCGCTGGCGGTGTCGACCGCGAACGGGTGGACGGCGGCAATCGCTTCAGCGACGTTCCCGCTGTCGAGGCCTCCACTGAGGATCAGCGGAATACTCGAATGGCGCGAAGCCGCCAGCGACCAGTCCCAAGATTCGCCCGTGCCTCCTCGAAGATCCTCGTGGTAGGTGTCAAGCAGGTGGTAGTCGACGTGATGGAAGCGCTCGAGGTCGTTGACCTGCTCGCCCGAATGAACCCTGATCGCCTTGATCACCTTTGCTCCGGTGCGACTGCGGACCGCTTCGCAGAATGCCGGTCCTTCGTCGCCATGGAGCTGGACCATCGTGAAGCCGAGCGCATCGACCTCGCCGACGACCTGATCAAGCGGAGCATTCACAAAGACCCCGCAGACCTGCGCCTCGCGATGAAGCTGCTTGCAGATCTCGCGCGCCTGCGCTTGTTCGCAGCGACGCGCAGATCCATCCCACATTATGCAGCCGACGGCCCAAGCGCCAGCCTCGACGGCCATCAACGCATCGGACACCGAAGTTATTCCGCAGATCTTTATCGCTGTCGCGCCGCTCATCTCCCCCATAATGGCAGGACGGCGGCGATTGCCGATTACTTTGGCGCGGTAATGCTCTGCTGCGGCCTGCGGCCGAGGGTCACGGTCACGGTCTTCTCGTCCTTGCCGCCTCGAAGCAGCTGAATCTCGATCTGATCGCCGGCCTTCTTCGAGGAGACGTAAGCCGACAGAGCAAGCGAAGTGTTCATCGGTCGCCCGTCGATCTTCTGAATGATGTCGCCGCCGATCTTGATCTGCTGACCACCGAGCTTTGCCGGGACCGAACCGCCCTTCATTCCAGCCTTGCCGGCCGGGCTGCCCGGCGTAACGGTTTCGACCAGCACGCCCTTGTCGACGGGCAGCTTCAGCGGCGCCAATTCGGGAGTGATTGAAAGCGATGAGATTCCCAGATAGCCGGTGTCGACGGTGCCCTTGCGCAGTCCGGGAAGCAGCTTGCGAGCCGTGTCGATCGGAACTGCAAAGCCGATCCCGACGTTTCCGCCACCGCTGCCACCGGTCTCGATCTGCGAGTTGATGCCGATCACCTCTCCCGCGCTGTCGATCAGCGGCCCGCCGGAGTTACCGGGGTTGATCGCTGCGTCGGTTTGAATGACATCGTTGATCGCAAAGCCGTTGAGGCCGTCGATTGAACGGTGCTTGGCGGAGACAACACCGGTCGTGAGGCTGAACGCCTGACCAAACGGGTTGCCGATGGCGACAACCGGATCGCCCACCTCGACGTCGTTGGCCGATGCCAGCGGAAGCGTGGTCAGATCGAGGCCGTCGGGGTTGACTTGCAAGACGGCAATGTCGGAGGAGCGGTCGGCTCCCAGCAGCTTTGCGTCAACCGTCTTGTCGTTCGAGAATCGAACGGTCACCTTCTTGGCTCCGTCGACGACGTGGGCGTTGGTAAGGATCGTTCCCGCCCGGTCGATCACGAAGCCTGATCCGGTGGCGGTTCCGCTACCCGATTCCGGCGCGCCGAAGGGACCACTCTGGCTCTGCGAACTGACGCCGGTCGACGTGATGAATACCACGCCCTTTGAGTCGCGCTTGTAGATCTCACGCGGTGTGAGGGCACTGTTGGAGCTGACCGGCTGTAGGGTCCCGGCGCTCCCGCCGCGGATCAGAGTCGTCGTTTCCGAACCGATCCCACCTCCGATCAGGGATGCGGCGACAAGCGCAATCGCGGCGCCAAAAACCCCGGCGGCGACTGCGGCAATAAGCGTGGAGCGTGAAGATTTCATAGCGCTAAGAAAAGCCTTCTTCTCTGAAGGGTCGTTAAAGGGACGGTTAAGGGTCGAAGAGGACTTCTATTCGCGGCCGGCGTCATGGCCGCCTGTGAGCTGATCCAAGGCAGCAGCCGGGTCGTCGCTTCGCATCAGCGTCTCGCCGATCAGAACCGCGTCTACACCGACTCGCTCGAGCTCGTCGAGCTGCTCGCGCGAGTGGAGACCCGACTCGCTCACCACAGTCTTGCCGGCAGGGACGTCCGCGAGCAACTGGTGTGTGCGTTCCACGTCAACGCTGAAGTCGCCGAGGTTGCGATTGTTGATCCCGATCAGGTCCGGGTCGACAGTCGCAAGCACGCTCTCAAGCTCGACCTCGTCGTGGACTTCAACGAGGACGTCAAGGTCAAGCGCGTGGGCGTCCCCGTAGAGCGCTTCGAGCTGCTCTCCGTCGAGGGCTGCGGCAATCAGCAGGATGGCGTCGGCGCCCGCGACCGCCGACTCGACCACCTGGTACTGGTCGATGATGAAGTCCTTCCTAAGGATCGGGAGCTCGGAGGCGGCGCGCGCGGCAACAAGATCGCTGAGCGAACCGCCGAAGTTTGCCTCCTCGGTGAGGACAGAGAGAGCCGCCGCTCCTCCGCGCTGGTAGGAGTCGACGATCGCAGCAACGGTGGCGCCCTCACGAATCTCGCCCGCGCTCGGCGAACGACGCTTGAACTCGGCAATCACGGAGAGCCCCGGGCTTGCGAGCGCTTCGGCAAAGGGACGGTCGTCGCCGCGGGCACTGAGCTGCGTCTCGAGCTCAGCCAGCGGCAACCGCTCGCGCCTGGCATCGACGGCTTCGCGCGTTGTCGCGACGATCCGGCCGAGCACGCTCATTGGGCTGCCAGCTCCACACTTCGATTCAGATAGCGCTCGAGGGTTGCGGCGGCCGCGCCGCTGTCAATTGCCGCGCCCGCAACTGCTATCCCCTCTTCGATCGATTGCGATTCTCCCCCCAGGTAGATCGCTGCGGCAGCATTCAGCACGGCGATGTCACGCTGCGGGCCGGCCACGCCGGCAAAGATTGAGTTGATCACCTGAGCGTTCTCGTCTGGACCTCCGCCGCTGAGCTCATCGGCTGCGGCGGGCTCGATCCCAAACTGCTGAGGTGATATTTCGTAGCGGCGCATTTCTGTTCCCTGAAGCTCGGCGACGTGTGTGGTGCCGCTGGTGCTGATCTCGTCGAGCCCGTCTTCGCTTGAGACTACCAACGCATGGTCGGTGCCAAGCTCGGCAAGCGCGCCAGCGACAAGGTCGATCAGGGCAGGATCTGCCACTCCGATCAGCTGTCGTCTTGCACCAGCCGGGTTGGTAAGCGGACCGAGCAGATTGAAGACCGTCGGAACAGCGAGCGCCTTGCGGACCGGTACCACGTAGCGGGTCGCCGAATGGTGCGCCGGCGCAAACATGAATCCAAAGCCGATCTCATCGATTAGCTGAGCCTCGGCATGGGGCGAGAGTTCCAGCTTCGCCCCCAGCGCCTCCAGCACGTCGGCGGAGCCGCTTAGCCCCGTTGCGGTTCGGTTGCCATGCTTGGCAACCGCGCATCCCGCAGCGGCGGCGATCAGGGCCGCGGTGGTTGAGATGTTGAACGTCCTGCGGCCGCCGCCGGTTCCGCAGGTATCGAGAAGTCGCTCGCGCGTCGGTTTCACGCCCGTAGCCAGCGAGCGCATCGTCTGCGCCAGTCCGGCAAGCTCGTCAACCGTCTCGCCCTTCTCCTTGAGCCCTAGGAGCAGGGCGGAGATCTGCTCGTCACTTGCCTCCCCGGCCATGATCACGGCGAGCGCCGCTGCCGCTTGGCTGCGTGTGAGGCTGTTGCCGGAAGAGACCGAGGCGATGGCAAGTTCCAGCGGTAACCGGTCCGCAGTATCGGTCACCGGCCCGCTCCGCTGAGGAAATTGGCGACGATCGTCTTCCCTTCGGGAGTCAGGATCGACTCGGGGTGAAACTGAACGCCCTCGGCGGGAAGCTCCCGGTGGCGAACGGCCATCACGACACCGGCTCCGCGCGCCGATACCTCGAAGCAGGCTGGAAGTTGGTCCTCGTCCGCGATCAACGAGTGGTAACGGCCGACCGTCAGCGGCGAGGGAAGGCCGCTGAAGATGGTCTTGCCATCGTGCTCGATCTCCGCAGCCTTTCCGTGCACCGGCTCGTGGCGAATGACTCGGCCGCCAAAGGCTTGGACCAGAGCCTGATGCCCTAGACAGACTCCCAGCAGCGGGATGCCGGCTTCTGGGAAGCGGCGGACCGCCTCAAGCGTGATTCCGGCCTCATCCGGCGTGCAGGGCCCGGGCGAAACAACTACGCGCTGGGGGGCGCGTTCAATCAGTTCGTCCACGGTTGCCTGGTCGTTGCGGACAACCTCGAGATCCGCACCAAGCTCACCCAGATATTGAACGAGGTTGTAAGTAAAGGAGTCGTAGTTGTCTATGACCAGCGTTGCCACGCCTACCACCATCCCGGCTGGTTGGTCGCCATCTCGATCGCTCTCATCACGGCCTTGGACTTGTTGACCGACTCGTCGTACTCGTACTGCGGTACCGCGTCGGCTACTGTGCCGCCGCCTGCCTGAACGTGAACCTTGCCGTCGCTGCAGACCACGGTCCGAATGTGGATGCAGGTATCGAGGTCGCCCGTGTAGCCGAGGTAGCCGATTGCGCCCCCATATCCGCCCCTCTTGACCGGCTCCACCTCGTCGATTATCTCCATCGCACGAACTTTTGGAGCGCCGGACAGCGTTCCAGCCGGCAGGATCGCCCGCAGCGCATCGAGAGCGCCGACCTCGGGGCGCAGCGTTCCGGTCACGGAAGAGACGATGTGCATCACATGGGAGTAGCTCTCGACCTGCATCATGCTGTCGACGACAACCGAGCCGTACTCGCAGACGCGGCCAAGATCATTGCGGCCAAGGTCGACCAACATCACATGTTCCGCTCGTTCCTTCTCATCCGCGAGCAGCCCGGAGGCGAGCTCGAGGTCTTCGGCGACGGTCGCTCCCCGAGCCCGCGTCCCAGCAATCGGACGGGTCGACGCTTCGCGCCCGGTGACCGTCAGCAGCGGTTCCGGACTCGCTCCGACAACCTGAAAGTCGCCGAAATCGAGGTAATACATGTAAGGGCTTGGGTTGACGACGCGAAGGCCGCGATAGATCGAGAACGGATCGACTTCAAGATCGGCCGTCCACCGCTGCGAGGGCACAACCTGGAAGGCGTCGCCGGCATGGATGTACTCCACGATCCGTGCGACTGCCGACTCGAACTGCTCGCGAGTGAAATTGGACTTGAACGACGGGGCTCTGCGGGCTTCAGCGTCGGGCTTGATCGGAGGAAGCGGCCCCGCTAGCAGCTCGCGCAGCCCGGCGATCGTCTCTTCGGCGGCGGAGTAGGCATCGTCGATCGGCTCCCCTTCGACAACTGCGATGTTCACGAGAATCGTCAGCGTGTGGCGGAGGTGATCGAAAATGACAAGCAGGTCGCTCTGCATCAGGGCCATGTCCGGGAGCCCCAGCTGATCGGGGTTGGGCTCACCCAGGGGCTCCACCGTGCGAACGAGGTCGTAGCCGAAGTAGCCGACCAGCCCGCCGACGAACGGGGGAAGACCAGCAACCGGAGCCTGATCGATGTCGGCAACCATCTGTGCCGCGATCGCATAGGGGTCGCCGCCGTCACTTAACTTCCATCGCAGTACCGAGCTGGGCCGCAGACCGATGAAGCTGTAGCGGCCCATCCGCTGACCCTGATCGGCTGATTCGAGCA
>WLNX01000065.1 GCA_009699565.1 Actinomycetota bacterium
GTGCGGCCAGACAGATTGCTGATTTCACCTGAGCGCTGGCCACGGGAAGCTCGTAATCGATTCCTTGGAGATGACCGCCGTGGAGGGTGAACGGAGCGAAGCGGCCATCGGTCGCTTCGAATTTGGCCCCCATCTTCTGCAGCGGCTCGGCGATCCGATCGATCGGCCTGCGCCTGATCGAAGCGTCGCCGTCAAACTTGAATGAGCTGCCGTCCTGGCCCGCAAGCCAGCCCGGGAGCAGTCGAATCAGCGTGCCCGCATTGCCGACGTCGATCGTCCCGGAAGGCTCGCGTGCATTGCGAAGACCGGTGCCCCTGACCATCACCCCTTCGCTGCGTCGCTCGACGAGCGCGCCGACCGCAGCGATGGCATCAAGCGTTGCCAGCGTGTCGTCGGCCTCAAGAAAGTTCGTGATCAGGATTGGGTCGTCTGCCATTGCGGCGAAGATCGCCATCCGGTGCGAGATCGACTTGTCCGCCGGTGCCGTCAAGCGACCGCGGAGCCCGTCGGAGCGATCGATCCGAACGTTCACAGGACCGGAAGTCCGAGCCCGGCCAGACAGGCCGCTGCCGCTTCGGCCGAGCCATCGGCCACCCAAAGCGCAACCACTCCCTCGCGCCCGTCTGGGGACGGGCTGAGGGCCATGTCAACAATGTTGATGTCGGCGTCACGAAGACCCAGCGCGATCTCGGCGACGACGCCCGGACGGTTTGGAACGGTCACGCGCAGCTCCGTCAGCGTGCCACCGGAGAGTCCGGCCTCGCTCAATGCTTCGCGCCGCTCTGACGCAATCGTCTGCCACTCGGAAAGCCACGCCGCGTCGCCGTTGCTGATCGCAGCGCGAGCAGCGGTTAGCCGCTCGATTGCCCCGTCCAGCTCGTCAACCAGCGCCTGCTGGTTGGCAAGGTAGATCGCCGTCCACATCTCCGGGTTGGCTCCGGCGACTCTTGTCGCGTCGCGGAAGCTGGGTCCCGTTGCCGGGATCCGCCGGTCCCCGAGGGCAGTGTCGGCCTGCATGATCAGGACATTCGCGAGCACGTGCGGGAGCTGCGAGACCGCAGCCATCATCCGGTCGTGCTCATCCACCTCAACGATCGTCGGCTTTGCGCCAACGGCACTGACGAGGTTGTGGACCCGCTCCAGCATCACGCCGCTTGTTGACTTCGTTGGCGTCAGGTACCAGACCGCCTCTTCGAAGAGGTCGCCGCGGGCGTGGATGACGCCTGAAGTCTCGGCGCCGGCCAGCGGGTGTCCTCCAACGAAGCGTTCGTCGCCGCCCGCGGCATCAACCACTTGACGCTTTGTCGAGCCCACGTCGGTCACCGCGCAGTCGGGCGGAGCCGACGCAAGAACCCTTGCCGTGACCTCGGCAATTCGATCTGCGGGAACAGCAACGACGACTACCTCGGCGCCCAGCAGAGCGGCCTCCAGCGAAGGGCATGCCTCGTCGATCACATTCAATTCGAGTGCTTGGCCGGCCTCGGGCCCCACTCCTCGAACGTGGGCCCCGACGCGGCTCCGGGCGGCGAGTGCAAACGACCCGCCGATCAGGCCGACACCGACGACCGTGAGCTTCAAGTCGAGCGCGCCTGCGTGTGAAGGAAGGACGCCTTGCCTGCAAGCTGGGCCGCCTGATCAACGGCCTGCGCGTACTCCTCGAATTCCTCGCTGCGCAGGGCCTGCGGACCGTCGCAGATTGCCGCTTCAGGCTCGGGATGCACTTCGACAATGATTCCGTCGGCTCCGACAGCTGCTGCTGCCAGCGACAGCGGCTTCACCAGCGCGCGGCGACCTGCTGCATGGCTCGGGTCGATCACGATCGGCAGGTGGGTCATCTCCTTGAGCACCGGCACCGCCATCAAGTCAAGCGTGAAGCGGTATGCGGTTTCAAAGGTGCGAATTCCGCGCTCGCAGAGAATGACCTGCTCGTTGCCTTCCTTGAGGATGTACTCGGCAGCCATCACGAACTCTTCAAGCGTCGCCGAAAGACCGCGCTTGAGCAGGACCGGGCGTCCGGCACGGCCAAGCTCGGTCAGCAGGCCGTAATTCTGCATGTTGCGAGCACCGACCTGAATCACGTCGGCAACCTCGAGGACGGGCTCGATGTCTCGGGCATCCATCAGTTCGGTGACGATCGGCAATCCGCTCTGCTCGCGGGCCTCCGCGAGTAGCTTCAGCCCTTCGACGCCGAGACCTTGGAACGAGTAGGGAGAGGTGCGCGGCTTGTAGGCGCCGCCGCGGAACATCGACGCCCCTGCGCTCTTGACGAGTGCAGCCGTATCGAGAAGCTGGTCGCGCGACTCAACGGTGCAGGGACCTGCGATCAGAGCGAAATTGTCGCCACCGATCTTCGCACCGCCGATGTCAAAGATTGAGGGAATTCCGTGCCGCGACTCAAGCGCGGCAAGTTTGTAGGGCTTGAGGATCGGAACGATCTTGCTGACTCCGGCGAGCGCGCCGAGTTCCAACTCGCTGACGCGGGACTCGGTATCGGCATCACCGATCGCGCCGATCAGGGTGAGCTCAGCACCGCGGCTTGGATGCGCTGCAGCTCCGACAGACTCAATTCGGTCAATTACGGCTTGGACTTCGTCTTCAGTGGCCCCGGGGCTCATCACGATCAGCATGGAGCCAACTTTAGCGGCCGCGATTGCCTAGTCGGCAAGAGGCCCACCGGCACGGGCGCCCGGTGCGCCCCCGCCGTCGGCCGCCTCTTCGGCCATCCGCCCGTCGCGGCCGACGTAGCCGCCCTTGGCGCCGAATACAACGACGACCGCCTCTTCGCTCTGCTCGTTGCGTATGCGGCGGCGGGTCTGGGCGTCAACCCTCACCACTCCACCGGCGCCAACGGAGATCTCGGAGCCGTCGCCAAATTCAAAGAAGATGCTCCCCTGATGGACGAAGTAGACCTCTTCCTGCTCGTCATGCCAGTGGAAGCCGGTCTGGTAGCGGCCAGGGAGCACGATCGCGTTGACGCCCATCTGCTCGACTTCGATCGCTTGGCGAATCTTGCGGAAGCCGGGACCTTCTCCGAGCTCGTCCAGTGAGCTCGCGGCCCAGCCGTCCCCGGTCGTGGCCGGCAGATCGCTCATTGCGGGCCGGTGATGTCGACGCGGAGTGCCTGCGCTTCACGGAGGTAAACATGCTGCGCACTGTGACCCTCTTCGGCCCTGTAATGAACCAGCGCCCGGATCACCCGCTCCATCGATCCGGGTACTGCGATCTCCCTGACGCACAGCAGCGGAACCTGATCGAGTCCCATCTCGCGAGCGGCGACGGCCGGGAACTCGGCGTTGAGATCGTCGGTCATCGAAAGAATGCAACTGACGATGTCGGCTGGATCGAGCGAGTTGCGCGCGATCAGCTCCTCGAGCAGTTCGCTCGTCGCTTCGAGGATCGCTCCGCGCTCGTTTGTTTCAACGGTTGTTGCGCCGCGCAGGCCGTAGACGGTCATCGTTTGACAATCATGCCACGCGATCCTGATCCGTGGGCGCGAGCAGCGCTTCAACCTCGGGGAGGCTCAACCTGCGCGACTTGCCCTCAGGGATCGCTCCCAGGTCGAGCGAACCGAATCCAACCCGCTTCAGTTCGCGAACCGGGTGGCCGACCGCTTCGCACATCCGCCTGACCTGCCGCTTGCGGCCCTCGTGGATCGTCAGCTCAAGGTGCCCGGCCGCTATCTGCCGCGCCTTCGCCGGGGCCGTCTTGCCGTCATCGAGAAAGATGCCGTCGCGCAGAGCCTGCAGAGCGCGCTCGCTGACTGCGCCGCCCGAGACTCTTGCGATGTAGCGCTTGGGAACCTCAAAGCTTGGATGAGTCAACCGGTGCGCGAGATCGCCGTCATCGGTCAGCAGAATCAGCCCGGTCGAATCGACGTCGAGCCGGCCAACCGGATAGAGCCGCCGTGAGCTAGCGGCGCCGCTGCGGACCATCTCAACCACTGTCGGTCGTCCGTGAGTGTCAGCGGCCGTTGAAACGACTCCTGAGGGCTTGTTCAGCGCGTATACGACACGAATCGCCGGTCCACTGCCTACCCGCTCTCCGTCGAACAGGATCTTGTTGCGCGAGTCCACGTCCCGCGCCGGATCCAGCACCTTCTCCCCATCCACGCTGACGCGGCCCTCGGCTATCAGCACTTCGGAAGCGCGGCGTGAGGCAATTCCTGCATGGGCGAGATACTTTGCGAGTCTCATCGTTGTGCTGCCACCATAGGGGGCGATGGATTTGGATCTTCTTCGCACAACCCTTGAGCAGGCCGGTGAGCCGGGATACCGCTTCGACCAGGCGTGGGCATGGCAGGCCCGTGGAGCGGCCGACTGGAAGGCGATGAGCGACCTGCCGGCACCTCTGCGCGCGAAACTAGGCGAGAGTGTCCCGTTCTCGACCCTGACCGTCACCAACGAGGCGTTGTCCACAGACGGGACCCTGAAGGTCCTTTTCGAAACCGCCGACGGCCGACCGGTTGAGGCCGTGCTGATGCGCTACCGCGATGGGCGACGATCCCTCTGCCTGTCGTCGCAGTCTGGCTGCCCGCTGACTTGCACCTTCTGCGCGACCGGAGCGATGAAGTTCGGTCGCAATCTGACGACCGCCGAAATCATCGACCAGGCGCTCCACTTCAGACGGATCGGCAAGGTCGACCATTGCGTCTTCATGGGCATGGGAGAACCGATGATGAACCTCGACAGCGTTCTCGCCGCATGCGCCCTGCTGCCGGACCTCGGCATCACCAACCGCCGCACTGCGATCTCAACTGTCGGCTGGGCCCCCGGCATCGACGCTCTTGCTCAGCAGAGCCGGCCAATCCGGCTGGCGCTGTCGCTGCACGCGCCAAACGACGCGCTCCGCAGCGAAATCATGGCCGTCAACGACCGCTATCCGATCTCAGAGGTGCTGGCCGCGTGCGATCGCCACTACGAGTCGAGGCGCCGAATGACCTTCATCGAATACGTGATGCTCGCCGGCGTCAACGACCGCTACGAGCAGGCCGTTGAGCTTGCTTCGCTGCTCGACCCGAAGAAGTACAAAGTCAACTTGATCCCCTACAACCCCAGCGGATCGCCCTATGAAGGCTCCTCGCGCGGCGCGATCGACGCCTTCCGCGACACCCTCGAAGCGGCGGGGCTGGGCGCGACCGTGAGATTGACGCGCGGCCGCGACATCGACGCCGCCTGCGGTCAGCTTGCCGCGAAAGCGTTGGCCGGCTGATCCGAGTCGCCTTCGGCGGCAGGCAGTTGCTCCTGCTGTTCGACGGGCTCGGTTGGGGCCTCGCCAAGTCGCGCGCCGCCGGCTGCCAGCAGCCGCTCGCGCAGATCGTTCTCCTCATCGGGACTTGGGTCCCACTCCGAGATCGGCGGGAGCTGATCTATCGACTGCAGCCCGAAGAGCCGCAGGAATAGGTCGGTGGTCCGAAAGCAGATGGCTCCGTACTGCGACCGCCCTGCCTCGTCGATCAGGCCCCGCTCAAGCAGCGTGCCGCTGGCCGAGTCGGCGCTGACGCCGCGGATCCGAGTGATCTCAGGCCTCGAGACCGGTTGGAGGTAGGCGACGATCGCGAGCGTCTCGGCCTGGGCCGGCGTAAGCGGCGGAGTGCGGGGCCTCGAGAGCAGCCGCCGGGCGGCGTCCTCGCTCTCCGGGGTACTGGTCAATGCGTACCCGCCCGCGGCCTGCTTCAGAACCAGGCCGCGTTCGCCCTCGGCCCATGCCTCTCCAAGTTCTTCAATTGCCGCCTCAATCTCCTCGGGGTCGCAGCCAATAGCCTCCGCGAGCTCCGCCGAGCCGACAGGGTCGGGGCTAAGGAAGAGCAGCGCTTCGATCATCTTCGCGACCGGGCTCACGCTGCTCCCCTAACCAGATACGGGCGCTGCTGCTCGCCAACCGCAGCGATCGTGATCGGAGCGAAAGGCGCCGCCTGATCCCAAGTCGCTTCGCCCTGCTTGTAGAGCTCAAGAAGTGCGAACAGAGTGACCGCGACCGTCATCCGGTCCGCCCCTGCGACGGCTTCGTCAAACGAACATGCGCCGCGCAACAGCAGTGTTCTGAGGTGCGCCAAGCGCGCCGGCACGGTGACCGCAGAGCGTCGAAGGTGAGCGAGCGAGATCTGCGGCGGCGTGCGCAGCAGCCCGCCGATCGCCTCGCCGAGCTGACTTGCGGCGTAGACCTTCTCGGCCTGTTCGAGCGTCACCTTCTTGACGAAGTCGGGCAGTGGAGCTTCGCGGTAGTAGTGGCCCCGCTCCGCGCCGAGCAGATCGGAAAGATGCTCCGAAGCCTGCCTGTAACGGCGCGCATCGATCATGCGCGCCAACAGCTCTTCGGCCGCTTCGCCCGGTTCGAGATCTCCGAGCTCCTCCTCGTCGCCGGCCGAGAGCATCAGCCGCGACTTGAGTTCAAGCAGCGCGGCGATCAGAACGATGAACTCCGTCGCCATCTCCAAGTCCAACTCACCGCGCGCTTCCAGCACGTCGATGTAGGAGATGACGATCTCGGCGAGCTCCAGCTCGAGCAGATCAACCTCCTCGCGAAGGACGAGCGTCAGCAGCAGGTCGAACGGACCAGTGAAGAGCTCAAGATCGAGCTCCATCTCAGCGGCAATCACGGATCGGAACTTACAGCGGCGGCCGGTCGTCGCCCGAACATGACCAGCCCGACGACCGCGCAAAGCGCTCCGGCAGCGCCGTAGGCCAGAAGGTCGCCGCCAAAGGCCGCGAGAGCGCCGCCCAACGTTGCTCCGGCTCCGATCGACAGTGACCAAGTGCTGTTCTGGAAAGCGAAGGCCCAACCCTGATCGACGTCGAGCCGTTCGGCCGCAAGTGACACCAGCTTGCCGGCCGGTACCCAAAGCATGCCGATCGCCGCAGAGCAGAGCACAAGCGCGAATGCCAGCACGAGCACGGTCGTCGGGAAGTAGAGCGAGACGAGCAGCACTGCAGCAAGGAACATCCCGATCCTCACTATGCGAAGAACCCCGACGCTGTCGCTGAGTCGCCCTACGACCGGGCTGACGATCGCCTCGACCGTTCCGGCGAGGAAGAAGATCAGGCCGATCAGTTCGGCACTGGACCCCAGCTCGTTCAGGCGCAGCGGCACAAGCACCTCAATCACGCCAAACGCCATCGACGGAATAACGAAGATCATCAGCGCAAACAGGTACCGCCCGTTGCGCAGCAGCGAGATCGGCGAGGCATTGGTCGTTCCAGATTCGACGTGCGGCTCGGGCGTACGGACGGCAAAGGCTGCGATCACGGCCGCTGCCACGGCTGTGCCTGCGAAGGCCGGCCCGCGCCCGATCAGGTGAGCGACCGAACCGAGCACGGGTCCCAACTGGGCGCCGACGACCCCTGCTCCGATGCCGAAGCCGAGGGCCTCGCCGCGGCGCTCAACGGAGGTACCCTGCGCCAGCCATGCCAGCCCCGCGGTCCAGGAGGCTGCCCCTGCCAACCCCTGCAGCAGGCGCCCGAGGTAGAGCAGCTCGATCGTGTTGCCGAACGCGAAGACGAGAGCGGCGGCGGCCATCACGACGAGTGAGACCAGCACGGTCGGCCGCGGCCCGTAGCGGGCGGTGGCCCACCCCGCCGGCAGTGCTCCGAGGAAGGTGCCGATCGGATAGATCCCTACCAGCAGACCGGCGCCGCCCTTGTTGAGCCCGAACTCGGATGAGAGCGACGGAAGAAGAGGAGCCAGAGCGGCGTAGAAGAGCGTGTCGAGGAGGACTACCGACCCGACCAGAATGACGAGTCGGCGGTTCACTTTCAGCCGGTGGGACCGACGCCCATCGCAGCCTTCGCTTCTCCAACTGTGACCTCTGCGATCTCCCGCGCCCGCTGCGCGCCGCGCGCCAGGATCGCTTCAAGCTGCGCCTCGTCTCCGCGAATCTGCTCGTAGCGCTCGCGAACCGGCGCCAGCAGCTCCGTGACGGCCTCGCTCACGGCTCCCTTGAGATCGCCGTAGCCGCGAGCGTCTGCAAGCTCAGCCGCAGCCTCCTCGGGAGTGATCCCCTTGCAGGCGCCGAGGATGTCGAGCAGATTGCTGACTCCCGGCTTTGACGGATCGAAAGCAATCCGCGGAGGATCATCCGAGTCCGTGACGGCCCTCGCGAACTTGCGCTTAATCTGTTCCGGCTGGTCGAGGACGTAGACGGTTCCCTCCTCGGAGGCCGAAGTCGTTGACATCTTCGAGGTCGGGTCTTGCAGATCCATGATCCGCGCGCCCACCTGCGGAATACTGTGTTCCGGAACCGTCAGCAGCTCCTCCCCATCTGCGAAGCGTGCATTGAAGCGTTCGGCAATGTCGCGCATCAGCTCGATGTGCTGACGCTGATCCTCACCTACCGGCACCTCGTCGCAGCGGAAGGCGAGCACGTCAGCGGCCTGCAGCACGGGGTAGAAGAAGAGCCCGGCCGAGACCAGCTCCCGTTGCGCGTCCGACTTCTCCTTGAACTGGTGCATCCGGTTTAGATCACCGTGTGCGGTGACCGACGCCAGCAGCCAGCACAGCTCGGTCTGCTCCGGCACATCGGACTGCCGGTAGAGGATGCAACGCTCGGGGTCCAAGCCCGCCGCGATCAACAGGGCCGTCGTGTCGTAGGTCCGTTCGCGCAGCTCGGCGGGGTCGTAGGCGACGGTGATGGCGTGCAGGTCGACGATGCAGAAGATCGAGAGGTCGTCGGCGCCGGACGCACGCTCCTGACCGTCGACGTATTGACGGATGGCCCCGA
>WLNX01000066.1 GCA_009699565.1 Actinomycetota bacterium
AGGATGCCGAAGCGATGACCCCGGAGCGCCTCGCTGCAATGGAGGCAGCGGCGAGCGAGAAGTCAGGGGGAGGCGAAGACGTCCTTGAGGCCGCCGGGGTGACACCCAAGAAGAAGATTGACGAAGAAGTGTCGCCGGTGGCCGGTCGACGGTTTACGCGGGCCTAACTGCGCTCAGCGCGGCGCAACCGTCATCGAGCTGGACCGCCGCCGCTGGCTGGCGCCATTGCCTACACGGCCAGTCCACGCGAAACGGAACGTACTCCGCGCGTAGAGGCGCGTCGAGTAGCTGAAGAATCCGTTTGCGTCTGTCTTCAACGACGCAATCCGCCTGAATGAGGCCGAGCCAACGCGCCGTTCAATCGTCACATTGTGGCTGCTGCCGGGCCGTACCTGTCCCCAGAGCTTCGCGGTTTTGTGGTCTCGTGAGCGCAGCACCCAGAAGGGGTTCAGGAAAGTCCGGGCCGACGGCTTTGCAGAGCCGTCAAACATGTATAGGCCGCTCTGAGTGCCCGCATATGCGTCGGTGCCCTGTCCGCTGTCCGTGATCGGCTGATCGCGCCAAAGGTACTGGCCGAGCAACTTAACCCGCGGCTGCCCGAAGGCGATGCGTGCGGCCTGTTGCAGCCAGGCCGACTGCTTGGCGACGCTGACGCCGCTGAAGACATCGGGAGGGTTCGTCTGGTATCCAAACTCGGTGTAGTAGAGGTTGATTGGAGCCTGCTCGTCCTCTGCGTTAATTAGCCCGCCCGTCTCCTGCAGTCGGTCGAGAAGGTTTGTCAATCGTCCCGTGTCACCAACCCCGGCTTCGGCCCAGTGCGCCAGATGCTTGGAAGGCGCGGCGGCGCGCTGATCTGGGTGATAGGCAAATCCGTCCACCGCTGCCGGCGAAAGGTCACGACATGTGGCAGAGGTGCGATCGGCTGTGTTGCCATCGGACAAACAGCCGAAGGAGCGCATCCAAACAATCGGGCGCATCGACGAATCCGAATCGCTTGGCGTTGCGCCGCGGGGGGCCAGAGCGCCCGCGTAAACCGACGGACCTGCGTCTGCCTGGCGAATCGCTGCGCTACCTGCATTGAAGAGCTCACGGTAGATCGACGGCGAACGCGGCGCACACTTTCCACGTGAACAGAAGTACTGCGGACGGAGGTTTTCATCGCTGTTGGGCTCGTACCAGATGATGTATCGATTAACGTCGGCGCCGTAGCGCGACGCGACTGCCGACGCGAAGGCCGCGAACTGTGCAGCATCAGGGCGATAGCGCGCGCTCCCTCGGCTGGGATCGGAACTGCCCCAAAGCGGCCCGGGACCAGTGATTGTGAGCAACGGGTCGAGATCATTTCGACGGAGCGTCGCGATGGTGCGATCGAGGCGCTCCCAGTCATACGCGGCCGACTGCGGGTCCGCGGGATCGAAACCGGCAGGCATCGAAGGACTGTCGACGGACGGCGCAATGCGACGCCAGTCCGCGGTCACCATTGCGACGTCGACTCCTGCCGCCTTCCAACGCGGCGCGAAAGCGTCCAGTGTGGCGCCCGTCCCACCTGTCATCGACGGGTCGCTGATCCCTGTCAGCAGGCCGTCAGCAGCGAGCGCGCCGGGGGGAAGCCAGGCCGCTGCGAGCACCGCCGCTGCGCAAATAAGCGCTACCGCGAGCCTGTTGCCGCTGAACATGCCACGCCGCATCGGTGCGGTCAGGGCTTAACCGTTCGAACAGAGGAGACTCGAGTGGGGGAGCCGTAGGTGAAGCGGAAGGACGTCTGCTTCGTTACGCGGGTAGTCAGTGAGAAGTACCCGGCCGCATTGGTCTGACGCACAGCCAGCCTCGAGTACTTCGAGGAGCCGCTGGGCTTGGCCTCGATCGTAACCGTCGCCGCGCCCCCCGGACGGACCTGACCCCAAAGCAGCGCTCGCTTCGACCCTGCTGCTAGGTCGACCCAGAACGGATGGTCGAAGGATTCTGCGGAGGGCTTCGCCTTCCCGCTGGCAAAGTAGACCCCAGACTGCCAGGAGCCTGCGCCGAAGCTGCTGGCATCGATCGGCTCGTCCTGCCAGAGGTAAAACGCCAGCAACTTGACGCGGGGGTTTTTCCACATCATCTCCGCGGCCTGCTGGTAGTAAGAGTTCTGTCGGCTGAGCGAGACTCCAAGAAGCTGGTCTGGCGGATCTGTTTGAACGCCGTATTCGTCGATGTAGACGCCGAGATGCGCTGAGCCAGCTGAGCTACTCGAAACGGCCCCGTTCAGTACTCCGCCGGCGGCTTGAATGCGGTCCACAACACCGGTCATCCTGCCGATCGTTGGGATCGTCACACTGTCGGGATCCTTCGCAGGATCGGTGGGGGGACGGCCGGCAGTGTGGGGGTGGACCGCTATTCCGTCCATCTTCAGGGGGGAGAACCCGCTGCAGCCACGGCTGCTGGACCTGTCGCGCTTGTAGCTCGCCGTCACGCAGCCCATGCTTCGAAGGAAGGTAAGCGGCCCGAGCGAGATACGCTTGAAGTCGGTGTTGGCCCGGCCTCCCGGAGCAAGCGCACCGCCCCAGATGCTCACGCCGGGACTGACCGCTTTGATCTGGTCGTAGCCCGCGCGGAAGAGACGACGATAGATGGCCGGACTTGCAGGTTTGCAGCTGCTCACCGCCGCTGAGCTGCAGCTTACCTGCGGGGTCAGCCACTGCCAGAGGTTGGGCTCGTTGATGAGAATGAAGCTGGTGGCCTTGCCGGCGTAACGGACTGCCACCGCGTGAGCAAAGTCGCCGAACTCCTGTGGATCAGGCTTGTAGGTGGGCTCGCGACGGGATGGAACCGCAGTAGCCCAAACGGGGGCCGGGCTGGTCAGCGCCAGGGTCACCTCAATGCCCCGCGCGTTTAGGGCTGCGACTGCGCGGTCGACCTCGCCCCAGTTGTACGAAGCTTCGGTGTTGTCGCGAGCGTTAAACCCGTCCGGCTTGTGGATGCTGGCAGGGCTGGGTGCCACGCGCGACCAGATCAGCGTGATTCGACTCTGGTCAACTCCGTGATCCTGCCACTGGCGAGCCGTCGGTCCGGCTAGCCCAGCCTTCCGCTGCATAAGTGCGTCATCGATTACGCCTATCTTCATCCCCTGACTCGCAACCGCCGTTCCGGCAGACGAGAACGCAGCGAGGACGGCTAAGGCCGTGCAAATTGGCACTTTATGCATACAGCTATGTAAGCAGCCCGAGCGGCTGCGGCGCGCCGGTTCAGCCGCTAGGCGGCCGCGTACCTTGCAGCGACGACCGACCAGTCGACCGTGTTCCACCATGCCTTGAGGTAATCGGGGCGGCGGTTCTGGTACTGAAGGTAATAGGCGTGCTCCCAGACGTCGTTGCCCAGCAGCGGGGTCTTGCCGTCGGTCAGCGGCGAATCCTGATTGGCAGTGCTGACCACCGCGAGCGTGTCGCCGTCGGCTACGAGCCAAGACCAACCGGAGCCGAACTGTCCAACTCCGGCTGCCTCGAAGGCGTCCTTGAACTGATCGAAGGAACCAAAGGCCTCATCGATCGCTACTGCGAGGTCGCCCTCGGGCTCTCCGCCGCCGTCTGCACTCATCGACTCCCAGAAGAGGGTGTGGTTGAGGTGGCCACCGCCGTTGTTGCGCACGGGGCCTTGGAGCTCGGCTGGGACCGAAGCGAGTCCGCTGATCAGTTCTTCGATCGACTTGCCGGCGAGGTCGGTGCCGTCGACTGCGGCGTTGAGCTTGTCGACATAAGCCTGGTGATGCTTGTCGTGGTGGATGTGCATTGTCGTCTCGTCGATGTGCGGCTCGAGCGCGTCATATGCGTAGGGGAGTGCTGGGACTTCGAATGCCATCTTGAATCTCCTGGGTCGTCTGAGCAGGGCAAGCCTAACTTAGCGCGCCGAACGGGTTAGGCTTGGCGCGCGATGAAGATGACCCAACTACTGCTGCCGACCGAGAGGGAGGCGCCCGCCGACGCGCAGGCACTCTCACACGTGCTTGGCGTTCGCGCCGGCCTGATCAGGCAGCTCGGAGCGGGGCTGTGGACCTGGCTGCCTGCGGGCTGGAGGGTCCACTCCAAGGTGACCACGATCATCCGCGAGGAGATGGACGCCATCGGAGCGCAGGAACTGTTGATGCCGATCATCCAGCCGCGCGAGCTCTGGCAGAAGACGGGCCGAGACAAGATCGACGAACTGTTCTCGCTCCAGGACCGGAAGGGCGCCGAGCTCGTACTCGCAATGACTCACGAGGAGGCCGTCACTTTTCACGTTTCCCAGATCGTGCGGTCGTACCGCGACCTGCCCCTGATGCTCTATCACCTTCAGCTCAAGGCACGCGACGAACCGCGCCCCCGGGCCGGCGTCCTGAGGACGCGTGAGTTCATCATGAAGGACTCCTACTCGTTCGACCGTGATCAGGACGGTCTCGAACATAGCTATCAGCTCCACATCGAGGCCTACGACCGAATCTTTGACCGCAGCGGCCTCGAGTGGTACCGCGTCGAGTCCGACGTGGGCGTAATGGGAGGCAGTGGCGCACACGAATACATGGCGCCCTGCCCTGCCGGCGAGAACGAGGTCGCACTGGCTCCCGGGTACGCGGCCAATGTCGAAGTAGCCAGTGCTGAACCGGCGCCCGCGAAGCTGCCGCCGCGACTGGGCGAGCCTCGCGAGCTCCCGACTCCGGGCAAGCAGACAATCGAGGACGTGTCCGTCGCACTTGAGCTCGATCCAAGTGCATTGCTTAAGGCCTTCCCTGTCGTCGCTGCCAGCGGCAAGATGGTGCTGGCGATGGTTCGCGGAGACCACCGTGTTAACGAGTTCAAGCTGCGGGCAGCGCTGGGTGAACCGTTCAGGCCGGCCACCGAAGAGGAGATCACAGATTCGCTTGGGCCTGTCGGGTACATAGGACCGGTCGGTGCCGAGCTGCCAGTTCTGCTCGATACAGCTGTGGCCGATCAAGATGGCGAATGGGTCGTGGGCGCCAACCGGCCCGGCGCCCATCTGGCCGGGGTGGCGCCGGGACGCGATTTCGCGTTTGAGAGTGCCGACATCCGCAGCGTTGAGGCAGGCGATCTCGTCGGCGGGCAACCGATCCGGCTCGAGGCGGCGATCGAGGTCGGCAACATCTTCAAGCTCGGGACGCGCTACTCGGAGCCTCTTGGGGCCACCTACCTTGATGAGGAAGGCAAGGAAACCCCGATAGTGATGGGGTCCTACGGGATCGGCCCCGCCCGAATCGCCGCAGCCGCAATTGAGCAGAACGCAGACGAGAAGGGGATCTCTTGGCCCAAGTCAATTGCGCCTTGGCAGGTCGAACTTATCGGACTTGGAAAGAGCGGAACACCGGAAGCAGATGCCGCAGAAGCCCTCTATGCCGAGCTCCAGGCCGCTGGAGTCGATGTCCTCTTTGACGAGCGTGACGCGGGGCCGGGGGAGAAGTTCACCGACGCCGAGCTTCTTGGCTGCCCGCTTCGACTGACGCTGGGAAAGCGTTCGCTGGAAAGTGGAGCCCTCGAAGTCCAGCAGCGCAGTGGTCTAAGCGAGCTCCCCGCCATCGCCCTCGGGGATCAGACCGTGGCGGCCGTCATCGCGGCCCTCGCAGAGCTGAAGTGAGCAATACGCCCCCAGAGCGCCCGCCGCTGACCTTCAAGCGGTTCATGGGGCTTGACCGATCAGGGCCGCCGCCGCCGGAAACGCTTCCCGACGCCCCGCTGCGCCCGCTAACAATCCCCAATGCCATCGGCCTCGTGAGGCTGCTGCTCATCCCCGTCTTCCTCGTGGTTGCCTGGGACGACGGCGGCGCGTCGCTGACAGCCGGACTGATCTACCTAGTCGTCGCCTACGGTGACTACATAGACGGCATAGCAGCGCGAGTCACAGGCCAGTACAGCAGGCTCGGCGCGATGCTCGATCCCGTCATCGATCGCCTGCTGGTCATTTCCGGAGTGGTGGTCTGCATCCACTTCGAACTGGTCCCAGCGGTCCTGCTTTGGCTCCTAGTTGCTCGCGAGCTGCTGATGCTTGTCGGTGGCGCTTACGGCCTGCGCCGGGGGGTCAGACTCGAGATCAACTGGTGGGGCAGGTGGGGGGTGTGGCCCGCGATGGGCGGCCTCTTCTTTGCAATCTGCGGCGCGAAGCTGGTGGCCACCTTGCTGCTGGCGGCAGGTCTCGTATTGCTCTCAATTGCGACGGTCGAGTACTACCGCTCAGCGCGCAGTCAGCTGGCTGAAAGCAAGACCTCAACCTAAGGTTGACCGTATCTGCGGCGCTGGTATGCTCGCGCCAATGCTGCATTGTCCCGAATGCGCCTTCGCAAACGCCGAAGGAGCCAAATACTGCCAAAAATGTGGCGCTTTTTTGGGCGAACCGGGCGAGGACGACCGCGAGTCGACAGCCAGCTACCGGATCGACGATGTCAGCGGAGAATTCATCCCCGTCGACCTCGACGACATGCTCGAGGAGGAAGGGGCACTCCTCGTCGTCCGGGGGAGTGGCCGCGCAGGCGAGAGCTTTGCGCTCAACGCCGACCGGCTCACGATCGGGCGCGGTCCGGAGAGCAACATCTTCCTTGACGACATCACCGTCTCACGCGATCACGCGCTGCTAGTGCGCCGTCACGAGCACTGGTTTCTAGACGATCTCGGATCGTTGAACGGAACCTATGTCAACCGCCGACGAATTGACACGCAGCAGCTCTCGGACGCGGACGAGCTTCAGATTGGCAAGTACAAACTGACCTTCCTTTCCCGCTAGACGATGCCTTCCGCCCGAGACGCACAGCGCACGATTGCCTCCTCACCGGCACGCCCAGAGCCGCGGCGCGCCAAGCCGATGACAATCGGATCGGTCTGCAAGTCGCTCGAGCGCGAGTTTCCCGACATCTCAATCTCGAAGATTCGCTATCTCGAAAACCAGCGACTCCTGACTCCCAGGCGAACACCGGGCGGCTACCGGCTCTACTCCCCGGAGGACGTAGCGCGGCTGCGGACGATTCTGCGCCTGCAGCGCGACGAGTTCTTGCCGCTCCGGGTCATCCGACAGGAGCTAGCTATCGGACGAACGGCCGCCGATCCGGATCCCCTCAAGACTGGAACCTCGACGCGAGCGCAGCCGAGGCGGCTGCCGGCGGTTGTCTCCAAGTCGGACGGGCAGCTGCGAACCCTCGGCGAACTGCTGGAGGCCACCGAAGCGGACGAGTCGCTTGTGCGCGAGCTCGAAGATTTTAAGATCGTCAAGCCGACAACTTATGGCGACCAGGCGCTATACGACGACGATCAGTGCGAGATCGTAAGGGCAGCAGTGGAGCTCTCCCGCTACGGAGTCGCTGCGCGAAACCTGCGGGTCTTTAAGACCTCAGCAGACCGCGAGTCGGCGCTTCTCCAGCAAATTCTGGCGCCCTCGCTGCGCTCCCGTAACGCCGACAGGCGCAGTGAGGCGACCGAGGCGCTTGAGGATCTTGCCGCGGTGACTACTCACCTGAAGCACCTGCTGCTGATCGGCGACCTCCGTGCGCTGCTCTCCTAGCGCCGCGGCCTTCGCCGCACCCCGCCTCAAGTCATTGCCGTGGCCCGCGTAACCGGCCAAATTCATCTTGCCTCCAACCCCCAAGCGGTGTGGAGTCATGTCAGCGACCCACGCAGACTTGCCGACTGGTGGCCGAGGGTCTCTAGAGTCGATCTGAACGGCGCTGACGGGTTCACAGAGGTCCTCAAGACCGAGAAAGGAAGGGACGTCAGAGCCGACTTCGTGACCGACGAACGCGCAGCGGAACGCATCTGGCAGTTCTCGCAGGAACTCACCGACACTCCCTTTGAACGGGTGCTTCGCTCGGCCCAGACGACGATCGCCCTCGAACCCGCGGCCGACGCCACGACCGTCGTGTCGCTTACCCTTGATCGGAAGCTGCGCGGACTCGGGCGCTTCGGGGGACCGATCATGCGCAAGGCAATCGCCCTGCAGATAAACGAAGCGCTACAGATGCTGGGGGAAATTCATGGCACCGTCGACTGAGATGCGGCACTGGGGATGGGGAGAGGACCGCTTTGCCGGTGAGCTGCCGGCAAACGTCGAAGGATGGCTTGGCGGGCGCTTTGGTCAGCCGCTGCGCGCATTGACACCGGCCCCTGAAGCATCCGCGGTCCGAATCACGAAGAGCGCACTCAGCAAGAAGGCAATCTCCAAGCTCGCCTCCGTTGTCGGATCCGCCAACGTCCGAACCGACCACGGCAGCCGCCTGATTCACGCCGCCGGCAAGGGCTACCCGGACCTGATCTCGATGAGGTCCGACCGCAAGGTGCCGGCTCCGGATGCGGTCGTCTACCCGGCGTCGCACAGCGAAATCCGTTCGCTTCTCAAGATCTGCTCAAAGGTTGGGATCGCCGTAGTGCCGTTCGGGGGCGGAACCAGCGTGGTCGGCGGGGTAACGCCACTGAAGGGCAAGTTCGACAGTGTCATCACGCTCGACTTGGGACGCATGCGGGAGCTCATTTCGCTTGACGAGCGTTCAAGGACCGCCGTCTTCTCTGCCGGCCTCAGGGGGCCGGAGCTTGAGCACCTGCTGCGCGAGCGCGGCTTCACACTTGGACACTTCCCACAAAGCTTTGAGTACTCGACCGTCGGAGGCTGGGTGGCCACCCGCTCAGCAGGGCAGGCCTCAAGCGGATACGGGCGAATAGACGAGAAGCTGCTCGGCGCCAAGCTCGCGGCCCCGGCAGGAGAGCTGGACC